>CBDURK010000147.1:0-7116 GCA_965369645.1 uncultured bacterium
GTGCAATAGCTGTAGGATATCTGGAGTGTTCGGTTTTGAATACAAGTACGTGTACAAGCCAGATGCACACCATGCGAATTAAATAAGTGGCGGATGACACCCCTGAGATTTTGCCCGGAGTTATGTTTCTTAATCTTCTGTTTATAATAATAAAGAAAGCTTAAGACATCCTCAATCTGATTCCTTTCCAGACGAGTATCCAGTTTTATGTTATCGATATCGATTGATTTCAGGAACGCCCATAATTCCTGAAAACGGTCAAGTTTGTGAGGGTATTTCTTTACTCCGATACGCAGAGATTCGACAGCAGCGTTACTATCCAGATTTATGAATATTGTATTTTGATTTTCATTATTGGCTATTGAGGCGGCTTCGAATTCCAGCCAGCTTCCAAAATCCTGAATATCTCCCCACAGCAGCTTTCGATGCAGGATTAAAACACTGAGCCTGTTTCGTATCAGATTGCCAAGTGTTAATGGCATTCCTTCAGCTTCTATGTTAGCGTTATTTGATGTCATATCTGAACCCGTATCAAGGCACTTTTTCAGCAACAGTTTGAGGAGTTGTTAGCTTCTTTCGTTACAACCATACTTTTGCTTTGAAATGCCCCAAAATGTTCTTCGAAGCCGCCCATAATCTGGAAATATTGTTTGAACCTTGTCCCGGAAAGCATAATGGCGGTATTGCCGCATACCCTCTCGGATTTGTTCTTATACAATACATGCCCATCGTCAAGCTCGAATTTGGAATTCGATTCGGACATTTGGCCATTGTAAACAGCCATGTGGCCGTAATCCTCACAGGCATCCTCCAAATCCTTAAGCTTCCATAGACGGTAGGTGATTGAATAAAACTGTATGTTTCCGATCATATCCTTGATTTTAGGATTATGAATATTGATAAGTTTTCTGGTAACGATTCTCGGATCGGTAAATCCGACCTTTTTTGCTATTCTCTCAAAATCTCTGTAATACAGCGCTCCACCCAGGCATTCACCCTGCAGAATCGGGTCGTGAGTAATGGAGTTCGGTACTCGCCTGTCGGCATAAACATCCGCGAAATACATTTCACCGCCGAATTTCAAGACATCAAATACCTTCTGCAAAATAATCTCTTTGTCTTCGGCCAGATTAATAACACAGTTTGAAGTTACCACATCCAGTGACTCTTTCTCGAAATGTGTGCTAAGATTCTCGATATAGTCGTGGATAAATTTTACGTTGGGCTTGCTGTAGCCGAAAGCTTCGGTTTGCTTTTCAACGTATTTGCCGGCTACCGCTATCTGGTTTTCGGTCATGTCTATGCCGTAAACATATCCTTTTGCCCCGACAAGTTTTGACATGATGTAGCAATCCCTTCCTGTTCCGCAGCCAAGGTCAAGGATTTTCAAGCCTTCTATACACAATGGAACGGGAGAGCCGCAGCCGTAGTATTTGCTTTTAATTTCGTTCTCAATTAACGGCAGGACTTTCCTGATATGGACTGGCAGCGCATCTGCGGTGCAGCAGGCGTCGGTTTTCAAATCAGAAGTTTTCTGAACCACCTCTCCATAGTATTTTTTCACATTATCATATTGCGGATTGGATTGCAGCAGATCGGTTTTTGTATCCATTAAGAACGTCTCCAATAATATTTTGCAAGTTTGTGCGGGCTGATACCCAGATAAAACAATCGTACTAATATCTGATTCCTCAGAGTAGTATAAAGGGCTCCATCGCTTTCCCATCTTCTTGCGGATGTAGTTACTTTATCAGGTAATATAAAAATCTTTTTTCCATCTTTCTTTATACGCCTCATCAGGTCAACGTCTTCCATTAACGGGATTTCTTTAAATCCGCCGATTTGGTCGAAATATTGTTTTCTTATGAAAATCGCCTGGTCTCCATAAGGTATTCTGTTCCAGCGGGAACGAAGGCTGGCGCGGGCTGAGATGTATTTCAGAAAGAGCATGTCCGAATCTATCTTAAGGTCAAAAGCTCCTCCGACATAATCCGGGTCTTGCAAGGCTTGGTTTATTTTCCCCAGGGCATTGTCCGGCAGGGTCGTATCGGCGTGAAGGAAGATAAGTATTTCTCCGCACGCTGCTGCGGCGCCGGCATTCATTTGTTTGCCTCGGCCTTTGTCGGTTGTAATGGCTATTACATCCTTGTCCTGAATAGCTCCGACAGTACTGCCTTGCGGGTCACCGTCAACGGCGATTATTTCGTAAGAAGATTCATGGTTCTGTTTCTGAAGGTGCTCTATAAGTGAATTTATTTGACCGGCTTCATTAAGAACAGGGATTATAATTGAAAAGCCGTATTGATTTGATTCTTGTTGTTTGCTCATGTGGTATTTTATTAGGTTTCTTTTTTCCTACCCTATTTGGCTATTGTGAATGTTTCAATCAGACTTTTTAATTTTCCGATATCCGGCTCGCGCTCGTATAAAGGTTTTTGATTTTCTTGGTATATGCCGATATTTTCTTCAAAAGTTCTTTTGTCCGGGTTTATATAAAAAATTCCAAGCGGGAACGGTTCATTTTCAGTTGCTTTGTTGAAAGCTTCATTCCTGTCGGAGGGATCATGTGAATCGTCAAGATAATAGGTGTTTTTCTTAAACCACTCAAAAGTGTTGAGCTTGTTAAACGATACGCATGGCTGAAATATATCAACCAGGGCGTAGCCTTTATGCTTGATTGCTTTCTTTATTATTTCTTTTGTCTGCTCTGCGTCGCCGGAGAAAGCCCTTGCGACAAAAGAGGCATCCAGAGCAATAGCAACCGCGAGCGGATTGAACGGTTCGAGGAACACCCCTCCGACCTGTACCGGCGTCTTAAAGCCTTTTTGACTTGTGGGTGACGCTTGTCCCTTTGTCAGGCCGTAAACCATATTATTATGAACAATATTTGTTATGTCCGGATTTCTGCGTATCGTATGTAAAAAGTGATTGCCACCTTCTCCGTACATATCGCCGTCGCCGCTTTCGGCTATAACCGTAAGAGCGGGGTTTGTTGCTTTTATGGCTGTTGCCGGCGGCAGGGCTCGTCCGTGCAGCCCGTTGAATACATTGGCTTTGAGATAATGAGGAATCTTTGCCGCCTGGCCTATACCTGAAACCATTACGAGGTTTTTTGGTTCGATTGTTAACTCAGCCAGAGCTTGTTTTAATATTTTTAGAATGGGGAAATTGCCGCATCCCGGACACCAGGCTATATCAATGTCGGCCATGTTAAAAATATCAGCATCCATAGCTTTGTCTCTAATTCAATAAGTCATTCAATTTTTCAGTCAGCTCTTCGACATAAAAACTCAGACCGTCATATTTGAGAATCCTGTCGTTAATCTCGATGCCTGTATGAAGTTTTATTAAATTTGCGAATTGAGATGTGGCGTTGTTCTCAACTATTATAATTCTCCTGGCTTTTTTAAGATAATCGTTCGCTTGGCCCGGCAGGGGGTACACCTGCTTGAAGTGCAGAAATGACGTGTCATCTCTGCCGAGATTTTTCACTGCCTCTCTTACGACATTGTATGTCGAACCCCAGCACACTATCAGGTTTTTATAATCCTCAGAACCAACTAATTCGGGCGGGATTGTTTCATCTATTAATAGTTCATACTTCTTCAATCTTTTATCGACCATCTCGATTCTTAAACCGAGGTCTTCTGTAATGTGTCCGGCCTCATCGTGCTCGTCGCTGTCAACCGCGACCAGTCCTTTTCCATAGCCGGGTATTCCGCGGGGAGAAATACCATTGTCCGTCAATTTATATCTTTTGTAATCGGCATCGGTTTTGATTATGTGTTTTTCGATATTGATGTCCGACAAATCAGGACAAACTGTATTGTAGTAAGAATCCACAAAATATTGGTCTGTGAGTATGAATACCGGTATTTGATACTTCTCGGCCAAATTAAATGCTTTCCGGGTCAGGTAAAAGGCATCTTGAATCTTTCCGGGTGCAAATAATATTCTTGGGAATTCGCCGTGCCCCGCATAAAGGGCCAGTTCGAGGTCGGCCTGTTCGGTCCTGGTGGGCAATCCTGTTGCCGGGCCGGGCCTTTGGGCAAGATGAATCACAATCGGGCTCTCAAGAATCCCGGCCAGACTGAGACCTTCTGTCATAAGGGCAAAGCCGCCGCCCGATGTCGTGACCATTGCCCTTGCACCGGCATACCAGGCTCCGATGGCCATATTTATTGCGGCGATTTCATCCTCAGCCTGCTCTGCTATTATGCCGAAATCTTTCGCCTGTTTTGCAAGAAATACCAATACGCCCGTTGACGGGGACATAGGATAGGAAGATATAAAGTTACAGCCCCCGGCAATAGCACCAAGAGCGACGGCCTCGGCGCCGTTTACAAGAATTTGGTCTTTAATATCGGCATCATTGTTGAGATTAAATTTGATTTTGGATGAATCGGCTAAAGCAACGCCGAGATTGAAACCTTCCTTTACTGCGGCAAGATTCTTTTGTACGACATCCTCTGTTTTTGAAGAAAAGAATTTTTTCACATACTTACTGACGGTTTGCAGTTCAATTCCAAGCAAACCGGTAATTGTCCCGACGGCGACAACGTTGGAATAAATTTTGTTGCCGATCTCGGAAGCTTTTCTGGTGAACGGCACGTCAATAAATTTGTGCATGGTTTGATCGAATTCGTCTGTTATGGTTTCTTTTTCCGCCAGGATAATTGTCTGAGGGGAAATTCTTTTTTCAACATGTCCGACAGCGCCCTTGTTAAGAGGTATGAGAATGTCAATCCGGTTTACGCAGGCACAAACAGGCCCTGAAGATACTCGTATTTCCGTGGAATTTATCCCACCGCGGACACGTGACATATATTCCTTCGTTGCGAAAACATTATAACCGGCGAGCTTGAAAATTCTCGTTAAGAGATGCTCGACGGTCTGGATGCCCTGTCCTGCCTGGCCGCATAATACGATGGAGAGGTCTTTTGTCATCTAATTTAATATGTTATCTCAAGATACCTGTTAGTGTAAACATCAATCGACTACTTAGTACGATAGATGTCAGAGAGCATTTTATCAAGGTCGTCGATGTTGTTTACTGGTCGGTTGCAAGCGTAGTTTTCACACACATAAGCTGTAGCCTTGCCCTCTATAGCAGTTAGATTTTTGATAAAAGGCATTGTTTTGTCAATAGCAGAATCTGAATTTTCCTGTTGGTGGAGTAATATAACCGCATTCGGCAGGAATTTGCTGTGGATTAGCTTAAGCATCTGCTGTGTGTCCGTTGCGTCGGTGTTGCCGGCAATTACTATTTCCTGTGTCGGGCCGAGCCAAAAGTTTAATGCTGACAGCATTTCAGAAGAATAAGCAGACGACTGTTTCAATTGCCGCGAGAAAGATTCAAGCACTTTACCACCTTGTTCTGTGAAGTGTTGATTCATAGTCAGCTTACCCAGCTTCAATAAAGCGAATGCTGCGGCTGAATTGCCGGAAGGAATCACTCCATCGGTACTCGGCTTAATGCGGGCAATCAGTTTTTCGCTGTCTTTGCCGGTGAGAAAAAAACCTCCCTGCTCATTATCAGCAAACAGCTTTATCATTTCCTCGGTGAGTATTTTTGCTTCAACAAGCCATTTAGTCTCGAAAGATGCTCCGTACAGGTCCAAAAAGCCCATTATTGTAAAAGCATAATCGTCAAGGAAGGCAAACTCGACAGCGCTGCCCTGGCGGTAGTATCGCATTAGTCTGCTTTTTTTGTGCAAAGTATTTAAGGTGAATTTTGCCGCTCGCTCGGCGGCTCTGGTATATTTTTCTTCCTGCAGAACCGCGCCGCCATAAGCCATCGAAGAGATCATCAGGCCGTTCCATGCAGTAATGATTTTGTCGTCTCTGTGTGGTCGGATTCTTTTTTCCCGCTCGTTGAAAATCTTTGAACGGGCGTTTGACAGAACATCCATTATTGCCGTAGGGTCTTTTTGGAACTTTTCTTCCAACTGTGCCATCGACATTTCAATATTGAGAATGGTTTTATTTTCTTCGAAATTGCCTTTCTTCGTAACGCCATAATAAGCTGCAAATATTTCGGCTTGTTCTTTATCTAATATGGATTTGATTTGCTGAGGGTCCCAGACATAAAACACACCTTCTTTTCCCTCGCTGTCGGCGTCTTCTGCGCTATAGAAGCCGCCTTCGGGATCGGTCATATCCCGCAGGACATAATCAAAAATCTCCCTTGCTGTTGCTGCATACTTTTTGTTCCCGGTAGCCTGATATGCCTGGAGATAGACCTTGCTCACAAGTGCCTGGTCGTAAAGCATCTTCTCGAAATGCGGTACGAGCCACTGTCCATCGGTTGCATAACGATGAAAGCCACCGCCTATATGGTCATAGATGCCGCCTTTGGCCATTGCATCGAGAGTCTTTTCAACCATTTGCAGGGCCTGCGTATCATTTGTTCGGTGCCAGTAAGAAAGTAACATTGAAAGGTTGGTCGGTTGCGGGAATTTCGGGGCCGGCCCGAAGCCGCCATTAGCGGCGTCGAAAGCAGCTTTGAAATAATCGAATGCGGCTTGAAGCATATCCGCCGATAGTGTCTCTTTTTCAGTCGGCCCGGTCAGGTTTGCCAGAACTTCACTTATTTTATGTGAAGAATCGACCAGTTCCTGCCGCCTGTTTTTCCACGCATCAGCAATAGACAACAGCACCCGTTCAAAACCAGGCCGGCCATATATATCTTTCGGTGGGAAATACGTTCCGCCGTAAAAGGGCTTGCCTTCAGGTGTAAGAAAAACCGATAAAGGCCAACCGCCCGAGCCCGTCATCATCTGAACGGCATTCATATATATTCCGTCAACATCCGGCCTGTGTTCTCTATCTACCTTTATACATATGAAATGCTTGTTCATAATCTCGGCAATTTGCTCGTTTTCAAAACTCTCTCTTTCCATCACATGACACCAGTGACAGGTGGAATAGCCGATTGATAGAAATACAGGTTTATTTTCTTTTTTTGCCCGCTCGAAGGCCTCTTTGCCCCATGGATACCAGTCAACAGGATTATGAGCGTGCTGCAGCAGATAGGGACTGGTCTCGTTAATAAGTCTGTTGGTATGTTTATGTACGGCCATTGTCGTCGGCATATTCTTTTCTCCGATTACCTTA
>CBDURK010000148.1:0-7110 GCA_965369645.1 uncultured bacterium
GGTGTGGCCATGGTTATTGGCATCTTGACGGATATTTTTTCGGAACTGCGTACTACTCTTCCGAGCTTTTCTTTTGTTGCGCGGACTGGCCCGGTGATAAGCTCGGGAACGCTGTAGGTATAAAGGCATGAATCATAATACGCGGGATCTTTCTGAGGCAACCTTATGGGCTTGTGTACTTTTCCGTTTTTATCTACATAAGCAATGTATGTTCTTGTGAATACGCCGCTGCCTCTTTTACTGCTGAATACTATCCATCGGCTGTTACTCGAGAAGCTATGCCAGCTTTCACTTTCGCTACTGTTGATATCGAGCCTTTCATAGGTAAAGTCGCCAGTTGATTTTGCTGCTTCGAGGTCCATCATATACAAGTCACTGCTCTGTCTATAGACGGGGAAGCAACCGTAATCGCACATGGAGAACAGCAGCCAGCGGCCGTCCGGGCTGATTCGCGGCAAAAGGATGCTGAGGCCGGTATCCTCAGCCGAAAGCACAGATTCCAGTTGGCCCCATTGGTCACTATCAAGGTCGTAACTGACACGGACGAGATCGTACTTGATTTGGTCGTAGGATTCGGGAACGACCGTCTGATCCGACCAGGTCACCGGCGCGCTGCAGAAGTATAAGTAACGACCATCAGCGGACCAGGTGGGGTATGTTTCGAGGCGGTCTTTTTTTGCAAGATTCGGTGTGGTCTTTACGCTTTGAGATTCGACCAGGAAATAAGACATTAGAGAATTGAAGTCCATCACATCTCGGACCTCGCTTGCGGCCGCATGAAAGAGCTGCCTGACTTTGTTGACAGAAAATGCGGCAACGCGGCCACTGGGATGCCAGGATGTATATCCGAATTTTGTTCCAATCTTTCGTACCTTGTCACCTTCGACGAGCAAAGCCGAGCTGCCGTAAACTGCGCTGCGGATGCCTACGAGCATTTTTTCGGGACGGTTTCGGCAAAAAGTATGACAGTTCACACAACCGTGCTTGAAATATCCATTATTTAATATAGTTGATTCATCAAAGCTGCTAAGATTACGCTGATAGATACCCATATCTCTCCAAGTTCCATGGCCCGGTCGAATCTTTCGATATACGAGGAAAGTATCTATGTCCTCAGGAGCGATTTGGGCGGTGAAGGTTTGGAAGCGGGACCACCGGATATTTTCTCCTTTGGAAGATGATGCGCCAGCGGGGGATTCGACATAGACATCCAGATTGAGCTGCCGGCCGCGGTTTAAATCAAGAAGCTTATGCCAAGGTCGCATCGGAATCACAATCGTGGGTTTCCTGCTGAATATCTCAATTGGATTTCCTTCTTCGGAGTATATTCTCACGAAATAGCCTGCCCCTTCCTGCTGTATGACGAAGTTCAGGGGAGCGATGTTTGGCGGAATGACACTGCCGGCGTAATCCGGCCGGAGTTTTGCAGGTTGGTCGATGGAATTGTATTGTGTGATTGTGGGTTTTCTGTCGCGGCAGGCATAAAGCAACGAAACGGCTATAAGTGCGCATACTATTATCGCGTAAATGAATTTAACTTTCCCGGTTTTATGTAATTTTGTTTTCATACGTATATGCATTTGAATCATTTATTCGAGCCTGAAGTTGCAAACTTATAATAGTAGAAATAAGTGTTGCGGAATTTTTTTGCCAGCTCTTTGGAGGCAGCTTGTTTGTTTCGGCCGTAACTACTGAGGAGCCGGGAAAAGTCTTCGATCTGTTGACGCTTTTGAGGACTTGATGGATAATCGCTGAGATTGATAGGCTTTCGTGTTCCATATATATAGACAAGGGCCGCTTCTTCATAATGTACAGGTAGTTCGGGATAATCGAAATCATGTAAACGCTCCAGATTTCGGGCAAATTTGCCTAAATGCTTTTTTAATAAATACCTGGCCATTAGATATTCAAACGCCATGCGATTTTGGCTGTTCCTCTCCAGGAGCTCTGAAAGAGTTTTCTCCATGAGAAGGGAGTGCGTGAGGCAATCTTTGTTCAGATACAAAGAGCGCAGATGCTGAATATACTTGTCCGTGGATAGGCCCGGATCGGTCTGGAGAAGGTCAAGATAGTGTTTTGCCCAGTCGGCATTAAAAAGAGTCTTGCTGAGCTTGCCGAGATAAATTCTGGCGGAGCCTAAATTGCCCTTTACCATATTTATCAGGGCCAGCCTCTGTAAAATCATCGGGCGACCACCGATCCCTTCGAGACATTCGGTCAGGGCATTTTCAGCTATGTTAATAATGCCGATGTCTAAAAAAACATCGAAGATTTGCCAGTGCATCCATTTATATTTATTATCAGATAGAAACAGGTAATCCGGATGTTGGGGCCAGGAAAACATATCATAGCCGAGCCTGCCGACATGATACAACGCCTTATTGACTGCGTGAGCTATAAAGGGATTTTCAGGATTATGTTGAGCGGACGTAAGCAATTCCGGCCACATCTTGTGGTATGAATAGTAATCAACTTTAAACCGGGTTCTAAGATTTTCATTGCGGGAAAAGAAAACGACGCTGCCGGCAACAGCAAGCAAAAGCAGCGATTCTACGGCCCATTTTAGTTTTAGTGAGTGTGTATATCGAGAAAATATCTTTGACGGCAAATTAGATGATTTATTTCGGCGTTTTTTGGGAGGGCGGTTTTTTATAAAAAGAAGTCTTTTCCAGAGTATCTGTAAAAGGCCAAATACAAAAAGTGTCAAAGGTAGGAGGAGATACAGTAGATAGACGATTGTCACTTCTCTTTTGCGAACTTCATAATAAAGAATTTTCCAGGAGAAAGGTAACGAGTTGCAAAAGGCATCGACTATACTAACGCGGAAGATAAGAAGGCCCATCACGTATGGAATAACAGCGGCGGATAGCAAATAAAATATGCTCGTCTTCCAGCGGGCCCTGAAAATCAATTCATAAATTGCACAGACAACTGCAAAAAGAAGAAATGCTCCGCCGGCAAGACAATAGAGAATTACAGACAGGGATAAAAAAGTGCTCAAACAGCTTAAAGCCGTAGTCCGCGATGAAGTCGTCTTTATGTACAGACATGCGATAAGTAATGCAACCAATAATGCCGTTGTTGTTGCAAAGTAATAGGCATACCGGGTGTAGAGGACAAGCAGAAGAATCGGTGAGATGAAGCAAAACCAGCGAATTCGCAGTAAGTTTGCAGCTTTCAACAGATAGTCTATACAGACGCTGAGCAGCCAGGCCTGCAGTGTTACAACAAGAGCTCCGGCCCAGGAAAAGTAGAAGAACTGAGAAAGGAAAGCTGAGAGATATTCGAGAGGTCCACCCGGGTATGATAGAAACGGCAGAAAAAAAGTCCAGCCTTTGTAAAAGACAGGGAAATTTGTAATAATGCCGGCCCCATGATATATAAGCCGCAGATCCACATAGAGCCAGAGATACAGATAGAAAAGAATAAAAAAGAGAAAGCTTTGCAGCAGCCGGCCTGAAGATTTTGGAAGCGAATTCGACATCATATTCCTATGCTATATAATTCGGTTCATAGGATTTTCCATATAGATTTCGCTGGATAATCCTGTACACTTCAAGTACTATAATACCAGGATTCCATCACAATTTCACTGAATTTCCGAGAAGATTCGGCTAATTCAAATGATTATTTGGAGAAGCAGATGGCAGAGAATATAGTGATCAGGGCTGGTGGTAAAAGTTTTGAGGGGGAGTTGAATGATAGTGTGACGGGCAGGGCGATATACGCTGCTCTTCCGATACGTGCGAATGGTCAACGGTGGGGCGGGGAGATATATTTTAGTATAGGCGTTAGCTGTGAGCTTGAAGAGGGCAGCCGGGAAGTATTGGAGAAAGGGGAATTGGCATTTTGGCCGCCGGGGCAGGCTTTTTGCATATTCTTCGGGCCGACACCTGCATCGGGCGGCGATGAAATCAGGGCGGCATCGGCGGTGAATATCGTTGGCAGGATAAAAGGTGAGTTGTCAGGATTGCAGGATGTTCCGGATGGAGCGGAAGTACGTATCGAGAAGAATTCAGGGGACATCTAAAAATCATTTATACTGCGAACGGCACCAATGTCCGCCAGAGCCCGAGCCCTGTTATAGGTCAAGGAGGAGGCTATATGTCAAGAGCGGCTAACAGACAGATAAGTTTTAGATGTGTAAGATCTGTAAAAAGTTATAGAAATTCGCTGATGCTGTAAACCGGCAACTCCGATATTCATTACGTTTATATTATTTATCTGATGCGCCCTGGTGTAATTTGATACAGGCCGGTCATATTCACTGTTAGTATTGAAGGCAAATTCCTGATTGTTATTAACTATTGCATTTCTTTTGTTTATCTCAAGGCTTGTGGCATACTTTAAGGTTGCCTGAGCATAATCATTATTTTTATTTGAATTCGAGACTGAACCGAGAAATTTCTTAAAAAAGCGCATCCTTGCTCCTTTCTCATGGCCGAGAATTACTCTCAAAACACTTCGTCATCCCGCAGAAGGTTTTTCTTGGGCAACAGTTTCTTGACCGGCCGGTACGATACTCCTTACCGCACCTCCATTCAAATATATCATATCTTAATTTTGAGGAGAACACCACAAATAGTCCTATCATAACACTTTTTTTGTAGAAACAAGCTATGGGCACTCACAAATGCGTTTTATGCAAACAGAATAAATCTTGCGGTCATCACAATTATATCAACTTTATTGTTAATAAATCTATACATGGAGCTATAGTAATGTTGTGAGTGCTTAGAAGCCGTTTCAAATGATTATTGAAACATAATGATTGACCCCTAAGGGGTGAATTATTGGTTTTGACGGGCGGATTTCACATTTCAACTTTCAGATTTCAGATTGGATGGTTGGGGAATTCGTATTGTGGATAGAGAAAAACAGGAATAATTTGGGGAATTTTCCTTGACGGCGAAGCGGCAACTTTGATATATTCAGTGTAACTTGTGCCTTTGGAAACGGGCATCTGTGGGCTTTGAAATCATCGTGCAGGCGCAGTTCTTTTAATATTTCGATATGAGGAGGAGGTATTATTTGAATGATACGGAGTTTTAGCGGCAACTTTGTACTTCTTAAGCCAGTGGAAAATTTTTCATTTCAATCGGCAGTTCATATTAGTGACAGTACGACAGGTGTTTTGGTGTGTGGCCGGAGCATTGTTATTTTAATTCTTTTTGAAGGAGGATTATTATGTGTAGAAAATTGATTTATTTGTTTTCTTTTGTTTTGCTGCTGAATTTGGCTGGCATGGTTTCGGCTCAAGACGTGATCATCCCCAGCCCGGGGACCATGCCGAAGCTCGATGGTAATATCGATGAGGTATGGTTTTATTCGACAGAACAGTCGATAGACACCAGTCAGGTAGGAGCCGCCCCCAGTTCGCCTGCAGATGGCTCCGGTACCTGGCGGGCCCTCTGGAACTGGGAAAATCTATATGTACTGGTCCAGGTGAATGATGATGCTCTGACTAACGACTCGGGCGGGGGCAACAATAAATGGAACGATGACAGTGTCGAAATCTATGTCGATGGCGACAACAGTAAAAATTCATCGCCGGATCAAAATGACCACCAATATACCTTTTGGTGGGGTAACGAAGTATGGGAAGAACCCAGCGCACTCCACAATGGAGCTCCGAGTATAGTGGGTGTCGAATACTCTGTGGTTACAACCGACGTGGGTTATCTTTTAGAAGTCAAGATTCCGTGGATGAGCATAATGGGTGAGGCGGCAACGCCTGGCCAGGAGATTGGTTTCGATGTATGGATTAACGATGACGACGACGGTGACGGTCGAGACTCGCAGATTTCCTGGTATTCAACAGATGGAAATGGTTGGCAGGATCCGAGTGTATGGGCAGTTGCTGTACTCGAGGCGAGTGACAAGGCAGCAAATCCCAGCCCTGCTGACGGTACGATCCATGGGGAGACATGGGCAACTCTTGGCTGGCTGGCGGCACCGGCTGCTGTCTCTCACGATGTGTACTTCGGTGAAAGTTTTGCTGATGTGGAGGCTGGAAGCGGTGATACTTTCCAGGGCAACCAAACCGCGACGTTTTTCGTTATCGGTTTTCCGGGATTTGCTTTTCCTGAGGGCCTTGTACCTGGTACGACCTATTACTGGAGGATCGATGAAGTTAGTGACGACGGTACGAAAAAAACAGGTGATGTGTGGAGTTTTATAGTTCCTCCCAAATCGGCCTATGAACCCAACCCGGTTGACGACGGCAAATTTGTATCCCCGGATGTAGTTCTGACCTGGACACCAGGTGATGAAGCGAAATTGCACACCGTGTACTTCGGTGATGATTTTGATAGTGTGAGCAGTGCTACCGGAGGAGATCAAATAGGAGTTACAACCTTTACTCCGGGCACTCTTGAGCCGGAGAAGATCTACTACTGGCGGGTTGATGAGTTCGATGGCGTCAGCGAATATAAAGGTGATGTCTGGAGCTTTAAGATTGCAAAAGCTGGTGGGGGTTTACGAGCAGATTACTACGAAGGTACGAACCTTGGGCCTTTGATTCTGACTCGCACAGATCCTCAAATCAACTTTAACTGGGGCGACCCTGGCTCGCCGGATCCGGCGGTCGGCGAGGACAACTTCTCAGTCAGATGGACAGGTGAAGTAGAGGCTGGATATACTGAGACCTACACCTTCTACCCCAAGACCGATGATGGTGTACGTTTATGGGTAGGCGGTAAGCAGCTTGTTGATTCATGGGAAACGGTTCCAATATACCCAATCGAGCACAATGGGACGATTAACCTTATTGCCGGAAGTACCTACAGGATTGTAATGGAGTATTTTGAGAGCTCCGCCAATGCGATAGCAGAGCTGCGCTGGGAAAGCCCATCCACTCCAAAGCAGCTCATTCCGCAGGCAGCATTTTCGCTGCCCATAAAAGCCGGCAACCCGAATCCAGCTAATGGCGCTGCGGATGTAAAGCACGCACCTGTACTGTTGTGGGCAGCAGGGGAATACGCCGTTTCACACGAGCTGTACTTCGGCACGGATGAAGAAGCCGTGAGGAATGCCACCAAAGCTTCGCCCGAGTATAAAGCCACAAAGGCACTTGGTGACGAGAGCCATGATCCCGGACAACTCGAGTGG
>CBDURK010000149.1:0-7093 GCA_965369645.1 uncultured bacterium
TTGCAGTCAACCATACGAATTACACGCATGACATCATCGCGGGACAGACCCGATTGAATAAGCTGCTGTGCGGACTTGTCTTCTTCGACATAGCCCTTGAGGATTTTATCAAGTAAATCATAATCCGGCAGTGAGTCGCTGTCTTTCTGATCGGGCTTCAGCTCAGCACTCGGCGGGCGAGTTATTACATCAGCAGGGATAATTTGCCGTTTGGATATTTTGTTTATGTGCTGAGCCAATTTATAGACCATTGTCTTGGGAACGTCTTTTATCACGGCAAAGCCCCCCGCCGTATCACCATAAAGAGTCGCATAACCGACAGCAGTTTCACTTTTATTGCCGGTCGTCAGCACCAGAGAACCAAACTGATTACTAAGCGACATAAGAATGCTGCCGCGAATTCTGGCCTGCAAATTCTCATAAGCGACACCCTCACCCTTCCAGCCTCGGACAGCCTTTAACGCCTTATCGAACTGCTTAAGTATCGGCTCAATCGGAATGGTTAAAAATTCGATGCCCATATTTTCCGCCAGCTTCTCGGCGTCACCAATCGTTTCGGGACTGTTGAATTTCGATGGCATTGTCAGGCCGACGACATTTTCGGCACCTAAAGCCGCGACAGCAATAGCAGCCGCAACTGAAGAATCTATGCCCCCACTGAGACCAAGTAATACTCTTTTAAAACCGTTTTTGCCGGTATAATCTCTCGTTCCGAGTACAAGAGCCTGATAAATTTCATCAATTCGGTTAGCCGGCTGTGTAGCAGCGGCTTGTAACGGCTTAACCTGTATAGCCCCGTCGGCTGTAGGGATAATATCAGCAATCAGCAGATCCTCATCGAATGCCTTTGCTTTGGCTCTTATTTTGCCCGTCGAATCGGCGAACATACTTCGCCCATCAAAAATCAATTCATCCTGACCACCCACAAGATTACAATAGGCAACAGCGCTATTGAACTCTTTCGCGCATTGACTCACAACCTCCTGTCTTTTCTTAATCTTACCGACATGAAACGGTGAAGCTGAGATATTAAGAATTATCTGGATTTCCCTTTTACTCTTAAGGAAATTAACAAGCCACTCGGTTTCCCAGATATCGGCACATATTGTAACAGCAATATTGAGGCCGCCTACATTGATTATCAACGGATGTGCGCCGGGCAGAAAATATCTTCGCTCATCGAACACACCATAATTCGGAAGCTGGGCCTTTCGATAAATTTTGCTTATCTGTCCACCCTGCAACACAGCAGCGGAATTGTAGTTGTTGTCCTGGTAGTTTTCGGCAAAACCAACTATTATGGTTTTATTCGGGCAATCAGCGGCCAATTTTTCGAGGGCTGATGAGCAGTCTTTTAAGAAATGCTTCTTGTGTAGTAAATCTTCGGGTGGATAGCCGCAAACAGCCATCTCAGGAAAGACCAGCAAATCCACATCAGACCGAACCGCCCTGGCATAGATTTCACGCATCTTCTCAGCGTTGCCGGTCAAATCACCCACTACTGCGTTGAATTGTCCCAATGCTATTAACATAATCAACTTCAGGCTTTTAGTATTGAATCTACTAACATAGCCCAAAACAAAAAACGGAGCGGGCGGGATTCGAACCCGCGGTACCCGCAAAGGGCACACCGGTTTTCGAAACCGGCTCGATCAGCCACTCCGACACCTCTCCATAATAACAACTCTGCAAATATATTTCATTTGTACTTATTGAGCCTGAAAAATCATATCTATACACATTATGGACTGGGATTGCAAGAATATTAAACCAAAAGCGAATTCAAGTTCGTAAAAAAATACAGATCGTTTACAGGCAGAAAAATGCTTGTGTTTTTTTTAGCACTCTCGTAAGCTCTTAAGAACTTATAGCTAATACGGAGAAAGGAATATTGCTATGCCGGCAAACATAACACATATGCTCATCGCACATAAGGCACTTCAAAAACTGAAAGCAAAGGGAATTGACGAATTCACAGAATTTGCCGCTGAGCTTGACAAGGATTCGAGGAAGGAAAACTACAAGTCGTATGTGAATCTCGGCAGCCTGGGACCCGATCTTTATTACTATGCCAAATTGTCCAGCTCCGTCAAAGACCTGCTTAAAGAAGGATTCGTGCAGGCTAAGGGAGTAACACCCTGGTCGTACCATTTGCACTCACACAGACCAAACGAATTTCCTTTAAAGCTGGTTGAAATCATTTTCAGCGATGTAATAAGAAAAAATGGCAAAGTCAGTCTCTATGAAGACGACAAAAGGAAACTTGCCTATATTGCCGGGCATCTGACACATATCGCAGCCGACCAGATAATTCACCCGGTAGTAAACAGGGTTGCCGGTCCTTATTACCGTGAGGGCAAAAATCGCAAAAAACACCGCGAGTGTGAAGTTTTCCAGGACTATTTTCTTTATGAGGAGATTTATCGTCTGGAGCAAAAGAGCGGTTCAAAATACGATTTCCTGAAACAGAAATTTCATAAGTGGACTGATTGTATCAAGGGTATAACCACAAGGAACAGTGAAGAATGGTTCCGTTATTTTCTGCAGCGAGGATTTGTGGAAACATATAGCACATACCCTACGGAAGATGAAATTGAAAACTCTGTAGATAATCTACTGCTGACGCTGCGTGCATGTCAAAAATTCGGACCTTATAAGAAAGCAGACAAAGAGTATCAAAAAAACAAGGACGACTCTGCGATGTGCAAGGAATATATAAAAGACGTGAACTATATTCAGTATTACAGGCTGGCGGTGGAATTGGCTGTGATTTATCTTATCGCATTGTATGAGGTCTATTTTGTGCTAAAAGAAGGAAATGATTTCACCGACCTGCACAAAAAACGGTTTCTCAATATTGTCAGTGATGCAGATTTGTCCTGTCCACTGAAGGAGAAAATATTCGAGAAGGCACGTGCCGCACTGAGAAATAAAAGCAGCATGGAAACAGACGTCAGGAAACATGCCGCCGGACTTTTAACGAAAACAAAATTCCTCACTACAAATCGCATCTTTAAAACCGGAACTAACAGAGATATTGTAAAAGCATAACAGGAACATTTATACACAGGCACTGGAAAGAACCGGCATTGTAGGATATAATTCACGGATGGATATATCAATTGTCATACCGGCATACGACGAAAGTAAAAAAATCGCCCGAGATATCGAGGCTGCGACGGCTTTCTTAGAAAGCAACCATTTCACAGGCCAGATTATAGTTGTTGACGACGGCAGTAAAGACGACACCGCTGAAGCCGCAAAAAACGCCGTTACCAGCCCACCGGCAGGAACAGAGATAAAAGTCGAGCGATATAACCACCATCGCGGCAAAGGCTACGCAGTCCGAAAAGGCATCGAGCAAACGAGCGGAGAATATGTGATGTTTGCCGACAGTGGCCTGTGTGTGCCGTATGAAGACACGCTGCGCGGACTGGAATTAATCAAGAGCGGAGACTGTGATATAGCACACGGCTCAAGAAAAATGCGAGAATGCCGCATCGAAAGGGACCAGAGTTTATACCGCCATATCTGCTCCAAGATGTTCCACTGGTTCGCGATTCATGACATGAAAATACCAGCCGAATTCACCGATACACAATGCGGATTCAAGATATACAAAGGTGATGTCGCACGGCATTTGTACGGCGAGTGTATCACCGACGGATTCACATTCGATATAGAAATCATAATGCGGGCCCAAAAAGAAGGTTACAAAATAAAAGAATTTCCTGTAGATTGGACCTGCGATCGTGACAGCCGGCTATCACCAACCCGCAGTTCATGGAGTGTTCTTTCCGAGTTGCTGACTATCAGACGTGTAATGTCTAAAAGCAAAAACCTTTCCCACTGAGACAGGTACAGCACACAATCATTGAGACAGTTCATCCTCTTTCCACGGTCCGAAGCATAAAATCCTTTCTTCCTGTGAATCTTCGTCCTGGCCCTCCAATATAATCATAGCCAAAACGTCCGGGTGAGACTGACAATATTTCCTGATTTCATCCGGGCTCATAATCATAAATGCGGTTGAAAGAGCATCGGCCGTTGCTGCATCAGAGGCCAAAGCCCAGGCAGCAATTTTGCCCTTAACAGGCCGAACTGTTCGCGGGTCGATGATATGCCGGCCTTTCTGCAGACCCGAGCCGCTAAGGGCTCTGCCTTCTAAACACGGGCGGGCTAATACCTGTTTGTGGTTTCCGGGATTGCTTAGTGTTAGAGGCCAGCCTTTTGTCTGGGCCGGCCCGTCAAGAGCCAATACCGAACTATAGCCTCCGGAAATCAGAGCGATTTCAATACTCCAGTCCCGCAATAACTCAGCAACCCTGTCAACCGCATAGCCTTTGCCGATACCTCCGAGATCAACTTGAACCGGACTGACCGATAGCTGGACTGTATGCTCAGACTCATCCAGTTGTAAAAGGTGCGCACCGGTATGCTCACGAGCAAGATTCAATTCATCTTGTGAAGGCCTGAGAGGGTCTCCATCCTCATCACGCCAGCAACTCAGTAAAGAGCCGATAGTAATATCGAAAGCGCCGTTGGTTTCGGTATAAATCCTGCAGCCAAGCTCCAGACAATCAAAAGTATCCAAACCAAGCCGTAAAGGCTCATTGGCAGGCAGGCTGTTAATGCGGGCGATGTCACTGTTTTCGAGAAATCGGCTAAGCTCGCCTTCGAGCCGATCCACCTCATTGAAGGCGGCAACGGCGGCTTGACGGGCATAGTTCGCATCATCCTCTATCATAATAATCTCAAAAGTCGTCGCCATCGCCTCATGGTAAAAACGCTTCAAATCGGAGATTGATTGACAATCTTTCCGGACAAAACAGGGCTCTGGTTGAGGTTGATTCATTTTTTAGATGACTCCCTGATTAACTCATCCGGGTCCGGGCCTCTATAGCAGCGGTCCCACAGGTCTTTCCTGACAAAACCCAGAAGCTTTACCTTCGGACGCAGCCACATATAATAAGGCTCATCGAACAAAAACATATACATTTGACGTTCTTCGAAAGGAGTCAAAGTATAGAGCTTATTTGTCAGCGCCGCTTCAACTTCGGGAGAGCAAATTATCAATGGCGCAGAGGCCCCGCTGTTATCCACACTCTCCCACCAGTCAATACTTTCATATTCAAATCGCCGCAGATACCAGGGCAACGGCCAGTAATCTTTACCCGGGCAGATAACCTGAATATGCATCCTATAGCCGTCCGGATGCACTCGGGCCATTTCTTCGATACGCTTAACTACCGTGAAGACCTCATCAGTAGGATGAGCATAGACATAAGGATTGCGACTGTCTGAATAATACTTGTAATTGCTCCGGTAGGCTTGCCAGAGCAGGAAAACAGAACTCACGAATATCAGCAAAAGAATTATCAGGCGGGGCACAACATTCGGCAGCAGCTTCACCAAAACTACAGCCCCTACGCCGGCCAACAAAATCATTCCATGCAAAAAGCCTAACATACACCAGGGAGTTTTATATGGGATTAAAGAATACACCACAGTCAGGATGAGCGTGTAAAAGCCTAAAAATCGAACCAGATGGATATTTGCACAAGAGAGACCTTTTTTTGTCATCGCTGCTGCAAAACCGACCAACGCCAAAAGAACTATAAGTGCTTCGGACCATCTCGGGCCGTCAAAAAATCTGGAATACAGCAGCATCTTGATGTAGTAATACCACGGATGGATATGAAGTGTGTTATTACCGGCGCGATCGAAGTAGGTTGTATAAGTTAGAACCGAATCCAGAATTCCGCGCGGGTTGCTTAAAAAAGATGAGTAAAACAAAGCTGAGGCAACTGCGCCAGCCGTCAAAAATGCAAGGAAATGTGAGGGTCTAATCCATTTAACAGCATTAACAACCGAACCCTTTTGTCGCTGCATCAACAGCACTACCAAAACAGCCAAAAACATTGAGCCATAAGCTATGATGCACGTTTCCTTAGTGGCGTGCATAAGCCCCATACACATCCCTGCCAAAACTGCCCAGGCAATTTTTCTGCTTTGTGTATAGCGGTAGCCAAAAACAATTGCGCCAAAAGTGAAAGATACCAGGAGCATTTCCTGGATGTAATAACGGCTGTAAAAAACCATAGCCGGTGAGATAGCTGTCAACACAGCGGCATAAGCCGAAGCATTCGAGCCCAGCCCCCTGCCGATTAACAAAACCAGCAGTACCAGAGACACTCCGAAAAAAACTGGAACAACGCGCAAGGTGAACTCACTGACCTCGGCCAGCTTCTCTGCTGAAAAAAGGCGGGCAGGAATTAGAGTCAGGTAGTTCAGCGTCGGGCCATGGTATTCATACGGGTCATATGTATAAACACCATCTTCGAGCAGTTCGCCGAATTTGTCGGCGTGAACGGCCTCATCGCCGTGCATAGGACGTTGTTGAAGCCGCGGCAGACGCAGCGCAAGCGCAACAATTGTCGCGGCCAAAATGAGCACGCAACATTTTTTTGCCATATTACTGTACCGGCTTACCGTAAACCGCCACCTCAATATAGTGGTTCAAATCATTGCCGGTATTGCCGTTGCTGTAGAGGCGGACATAACGGGCCTTGACACCCTTGGTATCGATAAGCTTACCTTCATTGGTTTCGGTATAATGCTTATCTTCGCCAACCCCAATACCCGCAGAGTTGTCAATGTCATTGTTGAACAGCGTTATGACATTCGTTATAAAATCAGGATCGTCGGCAACCTGCACTACAACATCGAAATAAACCCGGGCCTGCTTATGGTAATGCCATACTATAATGGCGTAAATTTCATGCAGAGCTTCGAGGTCAACTGTAACATCCTGTGCGAATGGGCCTAACTCGACGTAACTGCCGTCGGCGGCTTCCATATCACCGTCTGTTATCATTTCTATATCACCGATAATAGGTTCCTCATCGCTGCTGGCTACCGGCTTTCCGAGAGCTACATTTGTTACTCCCGCAGGAGCTAAAAACGGCGCACGCGGCTTGCCTAAGGGTTTTTCGAGGTTGGGTACACTTGTGCTCTGGGGCGTGCCCACAAACATCGGTTTCGGCAGCTTGATGTCAATCGGTACCATTCCAGCGGGAGCAGTACTTTTCAC
>CBDURK010000150.1:0-7063 GCA_965369645.1 uncultured bacterium
CCCTGCGGATATATAGCACTGACCGCTGCCGGAAAGTATCAGGAAGCTTATGAGTCGGCTACACAAACAAATCCTTTCCCTGCAATATGCGGAAGGATATGCGAGCATCCCTGTGAGCAAAGTTGCAACAGGAACAATCTCGATAGTCCGGTTTCAATCGCATACGTAAAAAGGTTCCTGGCAGACTGGTACCATGAGCACGGAGAGAAGTTGACTCCTGAAGAGAAAAAGGCGTCGATTGAAGAAAACGGCAAGAAGGTTGCAATAATCGGCTCCGGGCCGGCTGGATTGTCCGCGGCTCTCGATCTCAGGAAGATGGGCTATTCGGTTACCATTTTTGAAAAACATGGGGTACTCGGCGGAATGATGAGGATAGGCATCCCCGAATACAGGCTGCCTACGGAAATCATAGATAGAGACATTCAGAATATTCTCGATTATGGCATTGATGTTAAATTGCACAATCATATTCAGGGCCAAAGTGGCATCGAAGAGATGTTCGATAAAGATTTTAAGGCTGTTTTTCTGTCTGTCGGCTCGCACAAAAGCATGAGAATGGGTATGGACGGAGAAGATTCCGAAAGCGTCGAAAGCGGTATTGATTTTCTCCGCAATGTCAGGCTCGGCAAAAAGACCTCCGTTAAGGAAAATGTCATAGTTATCGGCGGCGGCAACGTTGCGATGGACTGTGCCCGAACGGCACTGCGGCTTGGCGGCAAAAACGTCTCTCTCGTGTGTCTCGAAAGCCGGGATAAAATGCCGGCCTATCCATGGGAAGTCGAATGGGCCGAAGAGGAAGGTGTTGCTGTCAGAGCTGCCAAGGCGACAAAGAAAATTATCGTTGAAGACGGCAAATTCACCGCCCTGGAATTAATGGATGTAAAAAGCATGGCTTTTGTCGGGGGCAAGCTGGAACTTGAAACAGTTTCCGGCACTGAAGAGGTCCTCACTGCAGATGAGCTAATAGTGGCTATCGGTCAGAAGCCCGAACTCGGTCTGTTAGGTGAGTGCGGGAAAATAAAGCTTACAAAACGCGGCACAGTTGAGGTCGATGAAAAAAATGGTATGACTTCATGGGAAGGCGTCTTTGTCGGTGGTGATGTAATTCGCGGCGCAGCAAGTGTAGTTCAGGCCACAGCAGACGGCCAGTTCGCTGCTAAGGCCATAGACGCCTACATAAAAGGTGAAAAATTCGAGCCGGAAGAAAACGATCAGCCGGTCGTGGAGATTACCGCCGAGGAGTTGAAAGAGCGAAAAGAAAAACTTGTCCAAAGGCAGCAGATGCCCACTATCGGACTTGATAAGCGGCGCTCATTTGAAGAGGTTGATTTAGGATTTACCGAAGAGATGGCCCGGGCTGAAGCCGACAGATGTTTATTTTGTTCTGTTTGCTCCTGGTGTGGATTGTGCGAAAAGGTATGCGAAGCTGAAGCAATTCTTTTTAACGACACACCCAAGGAAAGGTCGCTTGGTGTCGGCGCAATTATCCTGGCGCCCGGCTTTGACCTGTACGACGCAGAGAAAAAGGCCGAGTACGGATACAGGCGTTTCCCCAATGTTGTCAGCGGAATGGATTACGAAAGAATATTGAGTGCATCTGGACCTTACGACGGGCACATACAGAGGCCTTCCGATGGCGTTGAACCCAAAAAAATCGCCTTTATACAATGTGTCGGCTCACGAGACCAGGACAATCCTTACTGCTCTACGGTTTGCTGTATGTATGCGACAAAGCAGGCGATTGTAACTAAAGAGCACATACTCGATGCCGATTGTAAAGTATTTGTTATGGACGTCAGGGCTTTTGGCAAGGGCTTCGATGAATACTACGAAAGGGCTAAGGATAAATACGGCGTTCAGTATATCTATACGAGACCCTCAGCCGTTAGACAGAATTTCAAAACAAATAACCTTTCACTTGAGTTCACCGAGGACGGCAAAAAATGGGTCGAAGAGGAATTCGACATGGTTATATTGTCCAGCGGTCTCTGCGCGAAGGCCGATGCGACAAAACTGGCCGAAGTCTGCCAAATAGAGCTGAATCAATATAACTTTGCTCAATCGGCTATGTTCACCCCGACCGCCTCATCGAGGGAAGGGATTTATCTTGCCGGCTCGTTTGAAAGCCCCAAAGACATCCCCGAGAGCGTAACGCAGGCCAGTGGTGCTGCTGCTCTGGCTATGGAACTTTTAGCGGACGTCAGGGGAACACAAATCAGGCAGGAAGAATATCCACTCGAAAAAGACATCTCAAAAGCCGAAACACGGGTAGGCGTTTTTGTGTGTCACTGCGGTTCGAATATTGGTGGCGTTATAAACTGCGAGGAAGTCGCCAACTATGCCAGGAATCTAAAGGACGTCAAATTCTCAACCGATTTAATGTACTCTTGCTCTCCGGATGGACTTGAAAAAATAAAGGAAGGGATTGAAGAGCATGATTTGAACAGAATAGTTGTTGCCTCCTGCACCCCGAGGACTCACGAACCCCTTTTCCAGAAAACAATCAGAGAAGGTGGGCTGAATCCATATCTGTTTGAGATGGCAAATATCCGTGACCAGTGCACCTGGGTACATACACGCCTCGGCGAAGTCACCGAGGAAAAAGCGATAGACCTTGTAAGGATGGCGGTCGGAAGGGCAAGACTTATCGAACCGCTTGCTACTTCTACCTATGTTCCGAAAAGAAACGCGCTTGTCGTCGGCGGCGGTGTTGCCGGTATGACAGCAGCGCTTTCGATAGCGAATCAGGGTTTTGGTGTGCATCTGATTGAAAAGTCCGACAAACTCGGCGGTAATTTATCCAAAATCAAAACGACAGTAGAGGGATTCAGTCCCCCGGAACTTTTGAAGCAATTGGAATCGCAGATTACAGGCAACGATAAAATAACCGTTTACAAAAATTCCACGGTTAAACATTGCAAAGGTTTCGCAGGCAATTTCAAAAGCCTGATAAGCAATAACGGCACCGATTTGGAAATAGAGCACGGAGCGGCCATAATAGCTATAGGCGCCCATGAATCAAAACAAGATGAATACCTCTACGGCAAAAACAAGAAAGTTCACACCCAGTTAGAGCTTGAGGAGCTTCTTGAAAAAGACCCGGACTTTGCCAAATCTCTCAATGAAGTCGTTATGATTCAGTGCGTCGGTTCCAGAGAGCCGGATAATATCATGTGCAGCAGAGTTTGTTGTACCGAAGCAATTAAAAACGCTATAGCCATTAAAAAAGTCAATCCTAAAGCCAACATTGCGATTTTATACAGGGACGTTAGGACTTACGGTTTCAAGGAACAATACTACAACGAAGCTCGTGAACTTGGCGTGTTATTCTTTAGATATGACCTGGACGGCAAAGCCGTTGTCTCTCAGAATAGCTCAGGTGACCTTGATGTTCGTATCCAGGACCTGAATTCCGGATTGAACTTGAATTTCAATCCCGATGCCCTTGTCCTGACTACAGCGATAGTGCCTTCCGAAGAGAATGATAAAGTCGGGACGGCTTTCAAAATTCCTTTGACCCTCGAATGTTTCTTCCTCGAAGCGCACATGAAGCTCAAGCCCGTTGACTTTGCCTCTGATGGTATTTTCTTATGTGGCGCCTGTCACACTCCCAAGTTTATTGACGAAAGCGTCGCCCAGGCCCAGGCAACTGCCGGCAGAGCCGTAAGAATCCTATCGGCGGACGTTATGGAAATAAGCGGTGTCGTTTCGGTTGTGGATCCGGATAAATGTGCTGCATGTCTCACCTGTGTCAGGACCTGCCCGTACGATGTGCCTGTAATAAACGAAGACGGCGTTGCCGAGATTGAAAGCGCTATGTGTCACGGCTGCGGTATTTGCACTTCCGAGTGCCCGGCAAAGGCGATTCAATTAATGCACTACAAAGATGTTCAGGTTATCGCCAAAACCAGAGCGCTTCTAAACGAAACAAATGAATTGGTAGCCAATGAGTGAGTTTGAGCCTAAAATTGTGGCGTACTGCTGTAACTTCTGTGCCTTCGCGGCCGCTGATTTGGCTGGCGCGATGCGCGTACAGTACCCCCCCAACGTGAGGATTATCCGGCTGCCCTGTACCGGCAAAGTCGATGCTATACACCTTATGAAATCTTTCGAAGACGGCGCCGACGGCGTTTTCGTTGCCGGCTGCCTGGAGGGTGAATGTCACTATCTCGAGGGCAATCTCAGGGCGAGAAAGAGAGTTGCCTACGTAAAGAGGCTTCTTACAGAGGTAGGAATGGATCCGCAAAGAATCGAAATGTTTAATCTTTCCTCTGCGATGGGCGGGCAGTTTGCTGAATATGTAGAGGAAATGACCAAGAGAATTAAAGAAATAGGCCCTGCGAATGGCGATGGGCAAAAGGAGCCGCAGAAGCAATGAAAGTTGTTAAACAGGAAAACATAAAGCTCGACGGTAGTTTTGCTGAGGAAATCAAAAAACTCAGCGGCGAGAACGTTTTTCTCTGCTATCAGTGCAAAAAGTGTGCTTCCGGATGCCCGTCTCGAATGTTTATGGACAGCACCCCGACCGAGCTGATGCGGTATGCCCAGCTTGGAATGGTCGATGAGGCAATGAAGCAAAACACTATCTGGTACTGCGTGTCCTGCCAGACATGCTCGACAAGATGTCCGCAGGATATAGATATAGCTCATGTTATCGATACGATGAGAATCATCGGCCAGCAAAAGAAGATAAAGGCTGAGAACAATAAGCTGCCCTTGTTCAACTGGCTTTGGATGACAATGATAAAGTATATGGGAAGAGCCTACGAAGCCGGTCTTGTTGCTTCTCTGAATTTATTCTCAGGCAAACCCACCAAGGATATGGTTCTGGGTATGAAAATGGTGAAAAAGGGTAAGCTCAAGATATTGCCCTCACTCAGAAACCCGTTCGCTACGATGAAAATGTTTTCAAGGGCAAAGAAATTAAAAAAATGAAGCTTGCATATTATCCAGGTTGTTCGCTGCATTCGAGCAGTGTCGAATATGATATTTCGACGAGGAAAGTCTGCGCGGCTCTGGGAATAGAGCTCGTGGAGGTAAAAGACTGGATTTGCTGCGGCTCATCCCCCGCGCATCAGTACGATGACTTGATGTCAGTGGCGCTTCCGGCCAAGAACCTCGCAATGGTCCGCCAGACAGATGATTTGAAACAAGTATGTGCTCCATGTGCCTCGTGCTATTCGAGATTGAAGGTTACCCAACAGCGGCTCAAGGACGAGAACCTGAAAAAAGATGTCGAGACTATTATTGATTTGGAATATCCAGAAGATATCGAAGTTCTGCATATGCTCGACGTAGTTGTCGAAAAAGCGGGCACTGAAACTATCAAAGAAAAGGTCGTTAAAAACCTTGCAGGTATGAAAGTGGCTTGTTACTACGGCTGTCTTATGACAAGGCCCCCGAAAGTGACCGGCAAAAAGCAATTTGAAAATCCGACTCAGATGGAGTCTCTCGTCGAAGCTCTCGGCGCCGAAGCCGTTGACTGGAACATGAAGACCTTCTGCTGCGGTGCCGCGTTTGCATTAACAAAAACCGAGGTTGTCCTTGAGCTTACCAGGAAAATCCTTGCCGATGCCGAATCATCCGGTGCCGATGCCATTTCGGTCGGATGTCCGCTCTGCCATGCCAATCTCGACGGCAGACAGACGCAGATTAACAGCAAATTCAAAACGAATTTCCACACACCAATATTTTATTTCACCGAGCTTATGGGTCTGGCTCTGGGAATCGAAGCCAAAGAACTCGGTATATTCAAGCATCTTACAGATGCCAAAAAGTTTCTCAATGAAAGGGCGCTTGTATGATTGTAGCTGACAGAAAACCCCTGGATGAAATACTCAATTCAATAAAAGATTACAAAAAGATCATATTGATGGGCTGTGGTGGATGTGTCACTATATGCTTTTCCGGTGGCGCAAAAGCCGTCGAGCTTCTGGCGTCTCAGATAAAAATGGCACGAAAGAAAGAGGGCAAAGAGATAGAGATAATCGAATGCACGCCTGAAAGACAGTGTGAATATGAATTCATCGATGAACTTAAAAAAGAGCTTGAAACGGTTGAGGCGGTTCTCTCGATAGCCTGCGGCGTAGGAGTCCAGGCTATGACCGAGAGACATCCGGAATCGATAACGATCCCGGGCCTGAATACGAAATTTATGGGTTATCCTGTGGAGCACGCACTCTGGGATGAAAGATGCGCCGGCTGCGGGGACTGTGTCCTCGAATGGACCGGCGGTGTATGCCCTATCGCCCGTTGCGCCAAGAAACTGCTGAACGGACCTTGTGGCGGTTCCGCTGACGGAAAGTGCGAAGTGGATAAGGATACCGAATGTGCCTGGCAATTGATTTATGAACGGCTAAAAAAACTGGGCAAACTCGATAATCTTACTGTTGTCAGAGAGCCCAAAGACTGGCGCACGAGTACTAACGCAGGACAACGAAAAACAAAGTTCGAAGAGGCCATGCTATGAAATCAGGCAGCAGACTCGAAAAAGTTCTAACAGCAGGGAAATTCGCGATTACCGCCGAGCTCGGCCCGCCCCCGAATGCCAATCCCGAAGCTGTAAAAAAGAAAGCTCAGCATTGCATTGGAAACGTCGATGGTGCCAATATAACGGACAACCAGACAGCGATTGTAAGAATGTCAAGTATAGCCGCCGCTGCTATTGCAATATCCTGTGGCGTCGAGCCGGTTGTGCAAATGGTCTGCAGAGACAGGAACAGAATTGCAATGCAAAGCGACATCCTCGGGGCAGCCGCCCTTGGAGTTAAGAACTTTCTTTGTCTTTCGGGCGACCACCAGAAATTCGGAAATCACCCACAAGCTTCGAACGTCTTTGATATCGATTCGGTGCAGTTGATTGCGATGGTAAAGAGAATGAGGGACGACAAGCAATTCATTTCAGGTGATCCGATAAAGGAGCACGAGCCGAGATTATTTATCGGCTGCGTTGAAAATCCGTTTGCCGATCCGTTTGAATTCAGGGTGGCTCGCCTGGCCAAAAAAATCAACGCCGGAGCCGATTTCATCCAGACCCAGTGTGTCTTTGACCTTGACAAATTCG
>CBDURK010000151.1:0-7045 GCA_965369645.1 uncultured bacterium
TAGTATGGCTGATGGCTCTTCAATTCATGAACATCGGCATACTGACCAACCGGTTTTTCCTTTTCAAGGTCCCATGCCAGGTGTCCGCCCCAATAAAGAAGTCCATTCGGTGTGGTTAGGTTTTGTAAAGCATAGCCGGTTGCCTGTTCTGCTGCCTGGCGGTACTTTTTCTGACCCGTTAGTGCAGTTAAGCCGTCCAGAGTACGCAGTAGCGGCTGCTGGCTGGCGAAATTTGACAACACCCAGGTTTCGCCACGACAATCCCACTTTACAGGCTCCAAAGTTTTGACGTTAAGTCCGTCTGCGAAAAGAGGTGTGGTGTTAGGGCCGTATGTGTCTGTTCCACTTTGCAGTACCCTGTCGGCGAAGGAGTGAACAGCATCGAGGTATTTGTTGTTCTGTTCAGCGTATAAATTCCCGGTAGAAAAAACAGCCAGTATAATAAGAAGCAAAAATAACTCAGGAATATTGCAAATTCTCTGTTTGTCTTTCATATCGTATCCTTCGATATATTTAGCAACACAGTTCTGGCGTCATATAGATAAAATAAGTAGTAGTTTACTTCAAGCTATATGCATAAAGGAACTCGCCATGGCGGATATAGAGCCTTGGGCCGCAGACTACTGGATGAGCCCAACTTTTGCCTTTTCCGCCTTTGGGAATTTCGAAAGAGCTGACCAGCTCATGCCCCATAGGAGTTGGCCTAACAAGCCCCATGACGCCATCAATACTTAGGGCGTAAAGCATTCCATCAGCATACGTGAGCGACACTTTACCTACACACTTATCCATATATTTGTTCCGGCCGGTTTTCCAGTCCAGAGACACCAATAAGTTTCTGTTGCGGAAGGTGCTGGTGCCGTAGAGATTTCCGTTTAGCAGGATGACTCCGCCGTGGTGATTGTCGAGCTCTTCTGTACGCCATATTTCTTCGAGCGAGACCTTGCCATCTTTGACGTTAACTTTCCATTTGACGGAGCCTGCCTTCAGGGTGCTGATAAAGACCTCGCCATCGTGGAAAATAGGCATTAACACATTTTCGTCCGCATAAGATTCGTGTTTAATGTGCCATAGCAATTCACCGGTGTCGGCATTTACGCCAATGAAACCTTTGAGAGTCAGAGTCAAAATGATCCGCAGTCCCTTATACTCAACCAAAGTCGGAGAGGCATAACCGGCCAATTCTCCTGTGCTGGGCGATTTCCAAACAACCGACCCGGTTTTCTTGTTCAGGGCAACCATATAAGTTTGAGGGCCTCCCGGAGAACTGATAAGATGATTTCCATCAACCAGCAGGGATTCTGATAGAGCCCAGTTTGGAATTTTGCTTTTGAATTTCTCTATGATATTCAACTCCCAAATTCTGTCTCCAGTTTTGGCATCGAGGCAGATAAGATTTCCATGGGGGCTTTGATGAAACAACCTGTCTCCATCGATGGTTGGGGTGCCACGGGTACCTGGACGGTCTCCGGTAAATGCCTTACCGTTTTTCACTTGCCATAAAATCTTGCCTTCCATATTTAAGGCAATGACGACAGTATTCTTGTCGATACTACTGGCCGTGTAAATCATTCCATTGGCAATGGAAATGCTGGAGTACCCATGTCCCAACCCCTTTGTTGTCCAAAGTAAATCAGGTCCGTTTTCGGGCCACTTTTTAAGGAGACCTTTTTCCGTGGAGATGTTGTCTCGATTCGGGCCATGAAATTGGGGCCAGAAGGAATCTTGATCTGCTGAGTATGTTACGCTGGTTAAAATACAGCTGCCGACAAGTATGATATTGATAATTTGCTGAGTTATTCTTAGTGATGTTAACATAAGGCTCACTCCTTTTTTGTGAATTTAATTACCAAACATTTATGTGAAGAATCCGGTGCTCTTGGATTCTTCTATTCATTAAAATGGTAATTCACTTTTTACTACTCATATTGATTTTCTATACATTACTATGTTTGTTTAGAAAAATCAACTTTAGTTACATTAAAGATTATAGGGAACCTATGAAATAGCTGTAATTTCAGGGGAAATATGGTATTTTATTTAGGTTAGAGATTTGTCAGGGATAGTTTTTATAATGATGGAAAATTAATTATTATGTCGTCAACAGTAGTTAACGTTAAAAACATCAGCAAAAGCTTCGGTAAAATCAGGGCTGTGCGCAACCTTGGTTTTTCGGTCGAATCGGGTCTTTGTTTTGGATTTTTAGGTCCCAATGGCGCAGGCAAAACTACCGTGATGAAGATGCTCTATGCTAAATGTATCAGGGACAAAAACAGCGAGAGCGAGATGGATATCTTCGGATATGATCCGGTTAAAAATGAACTCGCAATAAAATATCTCTCCGGTGTTGTCCAGCAGGAAAATAATCTCGATGACGAACTTAACGTCATACAGAACCTGATGATTTATTCGAAGTTTTACGATATACCAGCTAATACCGCCAAAAAACGCATAGAGTATTTGCTCGATTTCCTTGAGCTTTCTGAAAAAGCCGGCTCAAAAATCAAAGAGCTTTCGGGCGGTATGAAAAGAAGGCTCGTGATAGCAAGGGCCCTATTGAACAACCCAAAACTGCTGATTCTCGATGAACCCACTACCGGCCTGGATCCACAGGTACGCCACCTGATATGGGACAAAATCCGTCAATTGAAAAAACAACAAACAACAGTGCTGCTGACAACTCACTATATGGAAGAGGCGTTCCAGCTTTGCGACAGTCTGCTCATAATGCACAAGGGCCAAAATATAATGGAGGGCAGACCGAAGGAGTTGATGGAAGAAAACATAGAAAAATATGTCCTTGAGGTGTTCGATACCGAAGCTATCGATCAAGTTCAAGATGGTATGCTTCAAGACATTATAAGAGTTGACCATACGCCGGGAGTTATACGTTACCATTGCGATGATACAGATGTGCTTAAAAACATGGCAACTTCCTATCTAAAGGCCGGCAATTATCATATAAGACAGACAAATCTTGAGGACGTATTTTTGAGAGCTACAGGGAGACAGCTTAATGACAAACAGTAATGTGCTCAAATATCCGCCCCTCCATAGAAGACTCTACAGTGTCTGGTATCGGCACATGCGCGTATATACAAAGAACATTCTGAGCAACGCATTTCCGCCCTTTTTGGAACCTCTGATTTTCCTGGTAGGTATCGGGCTCGGATTGGGCAAATATATCACTGAACCGATGGGTGGAGTCAGATATATTGAATTTCTCGGCGCAGGTCTGCTTGTCACAACCGCAATGTACACTTCTGCATTCGAATGCAGTTTCGGGACCTTTATACGCCTTGAGTTCGAAAAAGTGTATGATGGGATGCTCGCCGCACCTATGACTGTCAATAACCTCATTATCGGCGAAATGCTTTGGGCAGGCTCTAAGGGATTCTTTTTCTCATTTGTTGTTTTGTGCATACTCTGGGCATTTGGAATTATTGCTTTACCTTACAGCTTACTTACACCGCTGGTAGGATTCTTAACCGGTGTTATGTTCGCGGCGTTATCGTTATTAGTTACATCTTTCGTGAAAACTATCAATCACTTCAATTTCTATTTTACCGGTTTTTTATCACCGATGTTTTTCTTTTCTGGTGTGGTCTTTCCAATCGTGAATTTGCCGGCTGTAGTCAGGCCTTTTGCTGAAATTGTTCCCCTGACCCACTCGGTCAGATTAGTCAGGGCAATATGCTCGAATAATTACAGGCCAATCTTGATATATGATTTACTCTACATCATTGTATTTATCATTGTAGTTGGCTTCTTCGCGATAAAGAGACTTAAAAAAAGACTGGTGAGTTGAGAAATGAAACGCTACATCTTCTTTGCAACTGACATCTGTTGTCAAGTCGGAGAGCTAGCGTTTCAAATGTCTGATATCTTTTGATGTGGCCAAAGCAATCACGCGGCCCTGGTTCCCAACTGCGCAGTAGAAGTGGTAAACAATTCCTTTGTGTTTGATAAGCCAGGGCTTGTGGGCGTATTGTTGATCCCAGGATTCGGAAGGCGCAATTAAATCAGGTCCGGTCCATTTCGTCCAGTGGACCAAATCATAAGAGCAGGCGAAGGTATCGAATGCCTTCGGCTTCCAGAATGCACCAAAATAAAACATCACCCAAACATTTCCGATACGTGTAATCTGCGGGTCTCCTGAGATTCCTTTACCGTTATCGATTACCGGCGTTTTACCATAGCGAAGCCAGTGTGTCATGTCCTTTGACACGGCCATGCCGATGCTCTCATTGCCTTTGTTGGGTTTTCCGTTGTAGAACATTACGAATGGATAACTCAATGTTTTACTCTTATCGTAAATAACGTTGCTTTTATATTGTGTGAGTTTCTCGAAATCTCGTACATCAGGCTGATCACGAGATAATACCGGCCCTTTCAACCGGTTCCATTCGATGGGTTTTGCTGGATTATTTGTCCAGGCTATACCGATAGCTAAAGGATCGGTCTCATATCCTTCCAAAGCACCCCCTATATAGGACAGCCAATATTTATCTTTGTACTTCTGCAACTTATAGGAACCGTCCCAGTCAAAGTTCTGAAGAGCTATATATCCCGCAACCTGATTCTGATCCCATCTGCCCGGCTGAAAACAGAGGATTTTTCCCATAGGTTTCCAGCTAATAAGGTCGGTGCTCTGAGCTATTGCTGTTTCATATCCGTTACCGCCGAAAATGATATACATCATATACCAACTGTTCTCAAATCGAAACACGCTTGGGCAGTCAACCTTTGAATTCTTTTCACCTTTTAGAATAATGCCATACTTATATGGCGTTTTAATCTCTTGATATATATGTTCCATAACGTCTAAATCGACGTCTTTTCGCATCGATTTGGAAGGTATGACTTTGCGAGTAACATTGTCACGGGCGGGGAGCTGCCGGGGCAGTGTGAAAACGCACAAAAATAAAAAGATGGCTTTTGCTTTATTCATTAAAATGCTCCTCTAAATTCAGGTTAATGTTCGACAGATATGAATTATAATCATGTCTTCCCCTTAATACAACTTAGTATGTAATTACAATTAGAAATATAGGGTGGGATGTATTTCCTGTTTTTTACTTGCCGCTGGATTACATTTGATATATGTTTTAGTTATCCAATCTCAAGCTAATAATATCGTTGGAGTATTGAAAATGAATACAAACGCAATCACTCGATTATCTTATGGAGGTGCCTATGGATTATACATGTCATGATATTGCACAAATGATAGATCACTCACTGCTGCGGCCTGAACTGACCGAGGAAGATGTTCGCAAAGGCTGCGAGATTGCGAAGAAGTATAAAGTTGCCACTGTCTGCTGCCGTCCATCCGAGGTTGTTTTCGTGAAACAGTTACTGCAGGATTCAGATGTCAAGACAACCACAGTTGTCGGCTTTCCGCACGGCTATAATAAAACCGAGACGAAAGTCTTCGAGGCCGAGCAGGCTATCGAAGATGGCGCGGTCGAGCTGGACATGGTGATAAATATAGGCAGGCTTCTCGATGGTGACTTTGATTATGTCAAGAACGACATCAGTGCGGTTGTTGAGGTTGCCCACAGTAATAATGTCGCGGTTAAGGTGATATTCGAGAACTTCTACCTTAGCGATGAGCAAAAGAAGATTGCATGTCGGCTCTCAGAAGAGGCGGGAGTAGATTTTGTCAAAACCTCAACAGGTTTTGCAGGTGGTGGAGCAACGATAGAGGATTTGCAGCTAATGAGGGCAGAGGTCTCAGAAAAAGTTCAGGTAAAGGCCGCAGGGGGTGTACGCGATTTGGATATGGCTTTGAAGGTCAGGGAGATTGGCTGCAGCAGATTTGGGGCGACGAGGACAGTGACAATGATGGAGGAATGTTATAAAAGAAGCGAGCAGAAGTAAGTAATCATTTCACGCCCACGGATACAGAAGCTTAAATAAGCACACATATTGTGGAGGTAAAGAATCGTGAAAAATAAATATTATCCAAACTTATTCAGTCCTATTCAGATTGGCAATATGCTCGTACCTAATCGAATTGCCATGGTGCCGACGGACATCAGCTCATCTAATGCGGACGGCTCTATAAATCAAAGGGTAATCACATATCATGAGCAAATCGCCAAGGGGGGGTGCGGCTTTATCATTGTCGGTGCAACCACACCTGATAAGGCGACGGGCAGGCCGACAGTAACATGTGTGGCTGCCGACGAGGACCCTTTGATTCCGGGACTTGCCAATCTTGCCGAGGCGATGCATCGTTACGGTGCAAAATGTGCTGTTCAGATACAGCATCCGGGCCGCCAGGCGGCATGGCCCAGAAAAAACCTGATGTCGGCAAGTGATCATGTGCTGGATGTCCCCGGCTCTGCCGGACATGAGGTCATTTACGCCGAGAGCATTGCTCAAGGCAAATCAGTACGTGCTATGAGTGTAGAGGAAATATATGACCTCATTGAGAAGTTTGGCGAGGCCGCTTGGCGGGTGAAACAAGCTGGTTTTGATTCGGTTGAGCTTCATGGCGCACATGGTTACCTGATTGCACAATTTATGAGCCCGTTTGTGAACAAACGAACCGACCGTTTTGGTGGCAGTTTTATGGGCAGAATGCGTTTCACGATGGAAATTATCACTCGTATTCAAATGAAATGCGGCAAGGACTATCCTCTGGGTATTCGCTATTCAGGTGATGAATGGATAGAAGGAGGACGGGGACTCGATGAAACAGTCAGGGTGGCGAAGCTTATGGAGGAAATGGGCTTGGCATACGTTGATATCAGTGCGGGTATATTTGAGTCACCGGGGGCAGTTATGGACCCGATGTATTATCCCGAAGGATGGAATACGTACACTGCCGAGGAAGTTAAGAAGCACGTCAGCATTCCAGTTATCACCAGCCATTCCTTACGTAATCCGGACTACTGCGAGAAGATTCTGAGTGATGGTAAGACTGATATGGTTGGCTTTAGCCGGCAGTTGATTGCGGACGCTTTTTGGGCTGATAAAGCTAGGCTGGGTAAGAAAAAAGAGATACGACGTTGTATTTCCTGTCTCGTTGGCTGCT
>CBDURK010000152.1:0-6986 GCA_965369645.1 uncultured bacterium
ACTCTGTGTTGCGTTGCCTTGTGTTTCACCTTCAGCGTAATACTCTGCGAAAAGGCTTTGTCTATAATTTAACGGCTTCATTTATTTTATCTCCTTAGTATGAGTTTGGACTAATGCTTTGATTGCCGCTTTGATATGCCCCGGAAGGCTATCCCAATGGTTGATTATTTGTTGTAAATCTGGGCAAAATGCTGAATGATGCACCGGATCATGCACCGTCTCTGACATAGGGACATGACCGGAGGTGTCTTTAACTTCTTTCTGTTCAGATGGTTGTGATGATTGTAGAGAATTTAGTTCGGGGCCAGCCCGGCCCATTTTTTTCTTTTGGGGGAGTCCGTTGGTGACATTTCGTTCGACTTAGTGCATAACTCTATCTCTGACAAAGCCTTATCGGTATTATTGTTTTCGGATCGACTCAGAACGTACTCTACAAATGGGGCACCGGATAATGGCCATTTATCAGTGGTTATCGCGGGAGAACACCCATCAGATTGTTAAGTTCCATTCAAATCATGCCGATGTACATAGGATATATACAATATTTGTAAAAAGGCGTAAAAATGCAGAAAACAGAAACAAGAAAAGCCGAAACTCACAGCAAAGAGCCTAAAATAGTACAAGGGCTTCTTCTATCGGCTCTGGACATGGAAGACGAGATTGCTCACAGTATTTACCGGGACTATATGGACCGGGAAAACTGGCCGGTCGACCTCAAAGATGATAATTTCGAAGAAATTCGGAAATATCTGACCACTTTGCTGGAAGATACAGAACGGCATAGAAAAATTGTCAGAAATTTACAATCGAAACTGGGCCAAAATGATGGATAATATGACCAAGCAAAAAACACTGAGTGAGTTCGAAACGATGAAATTAATCGAACAAAATGCTCATGAGTTCTATCTCAAGGCCTCAGAGAATTCGAACTTGACCGATCAGAGTGTACGTAACTGCTTCGGTAAAATCGCCAAAGATGAAAAGCATCATGTGGTACTGGTCGAACGGATAATTAACATTCTCACGAACTGCCTGTAGAACCTCACATAGGGCCCCTTTTACGCTCACAGGATCGATGAACTTGCCCCGGGATCCTATCCTCTTTGAGTTTTGCAATTACAGAGCGATCAAGCATCTCACAGGGTAGCCACTTATAAATTTCCGACAATAACGGAGAGCTTGCGTTTTTAAGATGATTTTTGTATTGTAGTATAAACTCGGGGGCAAACGAGGAATCCTGACAATAACCATTTTTTAGAAATATGCTCAATAGAATGAAAAGCCTGTTTTCAACCTGGTTCGTATTAACACTATCGGCTGTGGTTATCCTGATAACTTCTGCCGGATACGGCGAGACTTTTTCATTTGCAATCATAGCCGACCCGCATATCGACGGGAACGTTGACAACAAAGCCAAATTCATAAATGCCGTTGACTGGATAATCAGCAACAAAGACAAGAAGGACATAAAACTGGTGTTTGTTGTTGGAGATATTGCATGGGGCGGCTATAGGTCGGAGAGGAACCTGAGAATAGCCCGAGCAATACTTGACCGTTTAAATCATGCCGGGGTACCTTATATTCCCATCATAGGTGATAATGAAATTCAGCGCAGATGCGAGAAAGAATTTGCAGACACATTTAACAAGCAATATCAGTATCTTCGCGGCGTTCTCGGGCATTGGCGGAAGGCACCAACTCCTGTTGACGGAAAGTATCTTCAAAATTTTTCTTTTGATTACAAAGGTTGTCATTTCGTAAGCTGTGATTTTAACTCAAGGAAATCAGGCGATGAAGGGGGAGAGCTTCACGATTTTGCAGGTGGAAGCTGGCCATGGTTCAGGAACGATATCGAAACCTGCTCAAAGGCCAAAAAGGAGAGTATTGTCATGATTACGCATATCGGTATGTTCCGGACAGGATTTGCGTCAGCCGATGAGTTTCTTTTCTCGCAGGATGAAATGAACAAGATAAAAAGTTTTCTTTATGACTACAGAGAATACATTGACTCAAATTATGCAGGACATATTCATCAAAACTGGCATTCAGCAATATGGACAGGTTTATTCACGACGCTCTACCATGTCAGGACAACGGATGAAACATGGCACTGCCGGCAATGGCCGGAGGCTAACGACAAGGGAGTAACTGTCAGATTGGTCCAGGTCAACAGCGATGGAAACAAAGTATCTTATCGCCAGATTATTGAAAACGCAGAAGAAATCGACATCAACGATGGCACACATCAATAATATCGAACAGTCAGGATTTCATCTCTGACTTAAACACAACATCAGCCTGCCGGAACCGGCTACACAGTTTGCAATCAGGAATGGATCTGTTAGAATATATCTGTCAGTAAACTCAATGCAATAACTGGAGGTATATCTCATGAAAACATTTCAATTTCTTTGCACGATATTGTTAGTGACATTAATGATGTCCGGAGTGTTAGCCGCATCGGAGATTGGCTGGAATTCGTCAGGAAAAGGCGGGGCCGTAGCAGCCGGTGGAAAAGAAGCCGTTGCGGCGGGTATTTCCATGCTTGAACAAGGCGGCAACGCGGCAGACGCGGCGGCGGCAACACTTCTTGCACTGAGCATAACAGATTACGGTTCTTTCGCTATCGGCGCTGAAATACCGCTTATTATCTATGATGCGCGCAAAAAAGAAGTGAAAGTATTGTGCGGACTCGGTGGAGCACCGCTCAATAAAAAGGCGATTGAATGGTATTACAAGAACGGTATTCCCGCCGACGGGAACTTAAAAGCGGCACCTGTGCCCGGTGCCATAAGCCTCTGTATTGCGACGGTTAAGCTATATGGAACAATGAGCTTCGAACAAGTTGTAGCGCCATCACTCGCACTGCTTGATTCGGGCGGTAAAGACTGGTATGTGAGTTTAGGCATCACTTTCCGCAAGCTCGTTGAAACAGAAAAAAAGACACGCGGGAACCGGAAGAAGAAATTGCAGGCGGCCAGAGACCGTTTCTATAAGGGAGATATCGCCGACGAATTAGTGGACTTCTATATTAAGAACGGGGGATTTCTCCGTAAGAGAGACCTTGCCAGGCATGTTACTCGTGTTGAGGACCCTATCAAGGTCGAGTATCGAGGCTATACTGTTTGCAAATGCGATACATGGACGCAGGGGCCATATTTGTGCCAAACGCTACGGCTTTTGGAAGGTTTCTCTTTGAAAAAAATGGGGCATCTTTCTGCAGATTATATTCACGTGCTAACCGAAGCGTTGAAGTTAGGCTTTGCGGATCGTGATGAGTATTACGGAGACCCGCTCTTTGCGGACGTGCCTATTGAGGCGCTTCTTTGTGACGAATATACAAAGCTTCGACGTCCTTTAATCGATATGAACAAAGCTTCCTCGGAGGTGCGTCCTGGTGACCCTGTTAACATGAAAGCCGTCAAGGGACCTGGAACTTATCGGCCCGGACCGGGAGGCACAACTACATGTGTTGTTGCCGACCGCTGGGGTAATTTCGTAGCGGCCACACCAAGCGCAAATCGTCCTTACGCCATAAGCAATGAGTTGGGAGTTGCACACGGTAACAGGCTTCGGAGTCTGAATACCACTGCGGGGCATCCTAATCGTATCGAACCGGGTAAACGCCCGCGCATCACATTAACACCGACAATTGTGCTTAAGGACGGTAAAGCAGTGATTGCCATCAGTGTCGCAGGCGGCGATTTGCAGGACCAGACTACCCTTAATTGCCTTCTCAACCACGTTGAATTCGGGATGATGCCCAAAGATGCTGTAACAGCGCCACGCTTCAATACAGGACATCAAGAGAACTCTTTCAATCCCAATCCCGACCGCAAGGAAACACTTGGGACATTGGCAAGCCTCACACTGAATAAAAATATCGACGAAAGCATAAGGAAGGAGCTGGCCGGCCGCGGACATAAAATAGAAACAACTTCAGGGCCTATCGCATATCCGGTGATGATTTATCTGGATCCGAATACCGGAATGATATACGCGGCGGGTGACCCCAAAGCAAAACGTCATGCAGCGGCTTTGGAATGATTTTACCCCTAAAAGAAGAATCGGGCCAAGCTACGAACCGGTGTTTATTTGAAAGATTTTAATATCCCGGTCGCGATCTTTAGCTATTGAAATTGTCTTGCCGGTTTTATCAACAGCTATACTTTGGCCACCATATATCCGGCCTTTCCAAGGCCCTTTTGTTATCTCGCCTACCAAATTGGTCGCAATTACAGGTGCTCCTGTCTTTTTAGCTGCTGTTTTAACCACTTTCTCAAGCTCTTTGCCGTGAGCGGGCCACTCATTCTCTTCGGCGGCATATCCGTATGGAATGAGCAGCAAATCAGGCTTCAGAGCCGCCATGCGATTCAGGATTTCATCTTTATGAGTATCTGCGCAGATCAACAGACCTATTTTTCCAAATTCCGTTCTTACCACATCGACGTTCTTTCCGGCGGTGTAAGGCGGACTCATCAATTCGGATAGCAAGTTAATTTTGCGATGCTTTAGAAGAATTTGTCCCTTGTGGTCTATCAGCACCACCGAATCATATAAGCAGCTTGCTTCTTTTTCCGCCAGGCCAACGCAAAGATAAGTTTGATAATCTTTGGCCAGCCTGCACAGACGCGCCGAATCTTTTCCGGGAATTGAATATGCTCTTTTGTGCGCATCAGAATTGATCCAGCCCAATATTATTGTTTCGGGAAAACAGATAATCTCGGCTCCGGCATCTTTGGCCTGGCTTATGGCATTTTCAATTCGCACGAAATTGCCACTACGGTCACCATCAAGCGAGAATATCTGGCACATTGCGACTTTCATAGTTTTCATCTGAATCAAACGAGATATTTTACATATCCAAGCAAGCCAATACTATATTATTCGCCATTGCCAAGAGATTTACTTGCCAGGGATGTCCCGCCATAGACCCCCATGTTGATTATGCCGCCATTGGGTAACGATTCAAAGCCAATCGGAGTATCCGGATCGCCGGCATCGATACATGGGCTTGTGACATCATCGGCTATCCAGCTTTGGCTGGTCATATCCCATCGGCCCGCCTGCGATTTCAAATGATAATCACTATTGTCAGAGTCAGCAAAAAACGGATCGGCGTCAATATTACCCTGCCCCGGCCAACCACCCTGGACATCGGTGTAGGTTATTGTTGCGGTTACATTCCTTTCTATCTGAACAAGATTAGAGCTAACGCCATTGTAAAAGATGATAGAGTTGGTGATCGTCGGTTTGGAATCGGAAATTCCGCCCTGGTAGTTTGCAACAATTGTACAGTTGGTGATTGTGGGCATGCCGCCGGTAATGCCGTGCTGGTAGTTTTCAGTAATGACAGAGTTGGTAATTGCAGGTTTGTTGTAGTTTATATTCCGTCCACCTTTTACCTCTAACATTGCAAGACCGGCACCTGTGTTAGCAGTGACATCACAGTGGGTGATTGTCGGATTGCTACCATTGTGTAATTCTATCCCGGCACCTATGTTACCAACTATGTTACAGAAGGTAACGGCAGGTGATGCGGCCTTGCAGTAGATACCAGCATTGCCGCCTGTTATGGTGAAACCAGCAAGCACGCTGTTTGCGTCTTCACCACCGGAAAAAGTAATTACCGGGCCATGACCGGTGCCGTTGATAACGGTAGCCGCTACGACGAGAGGATCATTGGGGTCGGTTGACCTGAGAGTTAAAGCTTTACCTTTGAAATCAATGTCTTCGAAATACTGATAAATTCCCGGGCCTACTACTATCTCTTCGCCCGCACCGGCATTATCAATAGCACGCTGAATAGAATTGTATTTTCTGCCGGTATTAATATTTTCAATTACCTGAGCCGTTACGTTACTGGATTTGATACGGATTGGATCGGCATAAGTCGTTGAGCCATACTCATCGTGAACTCTGATTGTCCAGTAATTCGTCTCAAATGGAAATTCTGTGATTACTTCTTCCGGCGGGCCCGGGGTATAAGAAGCAAGGTAATTCAAATCTTGAGCTGTCGGCCCAAAGAGAAGCTGGTAACCAACAGCATTGTCACTGGTCTCGCAACTTAAAACCATACCGTTTACATCCACAAGCGTCCCATCCGCAGGACCAACAAGTTTCACCGCTTCGGGTATTCGGCCAGGATATAAAGATTCATTATAGAACCTTAAAATATCCGTCTGGGAATTCCATTCGAAGTAATAGTTTTCAGCATTAGAGGCCAATTGAAGATTCTTATTAGGTCCTGCGACGGATAAGTAATAGCCGGCCGTAACACCGCCGTTGTAAACAGGCCTGCTGCGAGCCCCGCGGCCCGGATTATTTGATTGTTGATACCATACGAACGGGGTCGAATGTTCGGCAGGAGGGATTGGAAATCGAATATTTAATGTCCCTGGATAAAATCTTCCCATTGTTGAATAATAATTATCAATCCAGCACCTCTCTCCATCCACGCTGCCCGCAAGTAATGTGGCAATATCATCGGAGAAAGTCCGGCAGGCTGCATCAAGCAGTGACACACGGTTTACCGCAAATCGAGCGTCGGCGTAGGTCTCATTAAGACGAACAGCGACATCTATCGCCGGCATGTTGCCCGTACTGAACCCGATCGTCTGGATTGGCTGAGTATAATTCGGTGCAACACTTGAAAGATACGTAATAAGCGCATCTCCGTACTGATAATAGGGCGGACCGTAAGAAGCGATAGTCAGGAAGTTGGCTTTGGCATACCATTCCTCAGGCTCAGAAAAGACCATAGAAACACCCATTACACAGTCACCACCACCGAAAGCTACTATTGTCGGTTTGTTTGGCTCAAAGGGAGGATTTACCTGTATCAAATCACTGCCGGTGAAATCGGGGACAATTATTACCTCCACCGTGTCGGAGCGGCCATTCAGGTCGCCATCGCTGACAGTCAATTCAAATTCACATTTCTGAATCGCATTTGTCTGGTTAAATCCACTGATTGTTGGGGTTGG
>CBDURK010000153.1:0-6983 GCA_965369645.1 uncultured bacterium
ATTGGAAGAACCTTATGAACTTTCAATGGTGGAGACTAAGAATCATGCTGCAATCGCAAAGTGGAAAAAAGGAGGGAATATTGTATCGGGAATATCAAAGTATGAAAAACGCGGAACACTTGTAGCCGGATTTTGTGAGAAAAATCAATTTAGACACTATGAAAAAAAATGGTTTATATTCAACTGCGCTTCCGGCTCAAAAGAAGAATTCGAATCGGAAGAAGAATTCCTCCAGGATTGTGAAACTCATGGATTTTCTCAACCTGTTAATATGAAAACAATAAAAGAAAATTGGACTTTATACTGGAAAGATCCAAATCGCAGGAAAGAATAAACCCAAGATTGACGACAGCCCGTCTTGATAATACTCTTATACGAAATACGAAAAACATATAAACAGTAGTTAGGTATCGCAGAATGAAGAAATCCAGCATCATCTCACTCGTCGCTGTCAGCTTCATTCTGATTTTCCCTTGCATGTTCTCGTAGAACAGTATAGATAATCCATCGGCTGACACACAACCAGGAACATTCTGGATTTATGTTCGCCAACAATGCCATTGAGAAAGTGTATAGAAGCCGCAGGAGATACTGGTTGTCCTGAAAAATAACGTTGAGAGGATTCTGATGTCTGGTCCACAAGAGGTGTTTGTCAAACGGGCGGGCGCTGATGGAGCGGCCCTGGTCGGAAAGATTCTGGGTGACGCCTTTAGCGCCGATCCAGTGATGAGTTGGATTTCCCCTGACCCGGAGTATCCGAGATGGTGCTGGCCTTTGGCGGTACCTTTCTTGTTGCCGCACGATGAGGTTTACATTACCGAAAACGCTCTAGGTGCGGCGATGTGGCTTCCTCCGGGAGTCAAGCTCAACATCCTGCCGTCTCTTGCCACGCTTTGGAATTCGGCACGCCATTTCGGAGTCGGGTCCATTCTTCGATTCTTCCGGTTGATGAGCACGCTGGAAAAGCACCATCCCGGGGATAACCATTACTACCTGTTTGCCATCGGCGTATATCCCGGCTCAAAAGGAAAGGGGATCGGTTCGGCTTTGCTTGAACATGTGCTGTGGCAATGCGATCATCGCAAGGTCGGGGCATATCTGGAAAATTCGAATTCACTCAACTTGCCGTTCTACCAACGGCATGGATTTGAGGTGCGAAACAAAATTAACTTGCCCCGCAATGGTCCGCCGCTCTGGTTGATGTACCGAGATCCCACACCAGCTAAAGCAATTTCGTATCCTCATTCATCCTGAGCGGGACTGAAGAGCTAATCCGCTCACAGGCATCCATTATCGCTTGTCCGCCATAGCTTCGGCGACGGCGGAAGCATCGGAAAAAGTATGAATTACCAAAATGTCCAATTAGTCATAAATGCCTTTTAACAGCATTAAAAACAGCTTTTTGCCAGCCGACTTGACTTTTGGCCTATTAAAACTATATTTAGGTAGTTGGATAGCAGGTTTTTATCAGTTTTTTCAAGGGGTGCCCATTGTAACCGGGTTTTCGGAGGGGTGTCACAAACCGTCTGTTTCCTGGCGGAGCCAAAGCTTTATGGCAGGGATGTTTGATAATAGTACAGTTATTCAGGTTCAGCAGGCCAATGACATCGTTGATGTCATAAGTGAACACGTGAGCTTAAAGAGAAAGGGCCGGGAGATGGTGGGCTTGTGCCCATTCCACGATGACAATCGCCCGAGTATGAACGTCAACGCCGTCAAGCAGATATTCAAATGCTTTGCCTGCGGCGCCGGCGGCGATGTCTTCAAATTTCTCCAGATGCGGGAGAACCTCACTTTCCCCCAGGCCATAGAAAGGCTGGCCGAGCGTGCGGGCATTAAGCTAAAACCTGTCCAATATTCCCGAAGGCCGGGCCGGACCCAAACTCCATCGCAGGAAATCGACCCGAACAAACTGGCAAAGGTCAACGCCTGGGCCGCTAACTACTTCCAGCAAAACCTCCTGGACGAAAAAAAGGGTAAGTATGCCCGCGACTACCTCGCCCAAAGGCAGATAACCTCCGAAAGCATAAAAAACTGGAAGCTTGGCCTGGCAATCGGTTCGCCCAATGATTTGCTCAGCACCGCCCGCGATAAAAATGCCCAGATCAAACTCCTGGAACCCGCGGGCCTCGCCACTGCCAATAATCAGGACAAGTTCGTAAATCGCCTGATGTTTACAATTACCGATGTAACCGGCCGGGTCATCGGCTTTGGCGGCCGCACTTTAGACGATTCAGGAGCCAAATACATAAATTCTCCGACGACCCCCCTGTTCGACAAAAGCAATTCGCTCTACGGCCTCGAGCAGGCACGCCATCAGATTGTCTCGACCGGCACTGCTGTCGTCGTCGAAGGCTATACCGACTGCATAATGGCACACCAATTCGGCTGTACCAACATTGTAGCATCTCTGGGAACAAGTTTCACCGCCGGCCACGGACGCATCCTCCGGCGTTATGCTAAAAAAATAATTTTGCTTTTCGATAGCGATGTCGCCGGCCTCGAAGCCGCCAACAGAGCTTTGGATGTCTGTCTGGCACAGCGCGTAGATATAAGACTTGCTTCTGTCCCCGAAGGTAAAGACCCGTGCGATTTTCTTTTGACCGCCGGCAAAGAGCCATTCGAACAGATATTGAGTGACGCCGTCGATGTCTTCCAGTTCAAGTGGAACAGGTTAACGGCCGGTTTCGGCAGCGACGATACAATTGCCGGTAAAAGATCGGCGATTGAAGAGTATTTGCAGACCATTGCCACCGCGCTGTTGGCCGGCAATGTCTCACCGATAGACCGAGGTTTAATAGTGAACCGGATTTCGAATATCATCGGCCTTGATACCAGGCAAATTAATGATGAGCTGAAAAGAAGGCTCAGGCAGGCCCAGAGAACCGCAAGCTATAATACCGAAAAGCAAGCAGCCCAACCAATAGATTACGGCCGCGGCCTCTTCGCCTCAGCACAGCGAGAGGTCCTCGAAGTATTACTCAACGAACCGAATCTCTTTGAGATTGTGAAACAAAAAATTACACCGGATATCTTCGATGTGCCGATATCGAAACAAATCGCAGAAATATTGTTTGAAACGCTCGATACCGATATCAATTCTTCGCTTGCAGAGATATTGGCCCAAACCGAATCTGTAGAACTCGGCAATTCTCTTGTCGAATTAAGCCAGACCGGACAGGAAAAAGGGAACTTCCAGGCCCGCCTGACAGGCGCCCTCAATGCGATTGAGCGCCACCGGGCACAGAAACAAAATAGTTTTATTAAAACAATAGATGACCAGAAGCAATTTCTGCGCAAAGTTTATGAAAATACCGGAAAGGAAAACCCGCACAATGTGGGTATGGTATAGTGAACAACCGTCGGCAAACAGTCGTAAAAAATAATATACATGGCAAAGTGTCCGGATTCCATCGAGAGGGAGGACAGCTTGAGTTTGTGCTCTGTGTGATTATTTATTAATTTTATAAAACATATACAAAGGTGAAATTGTGACAAAAAAACGAATTGTGGCGAAGAAAAGAAAAGTAGCGAAAAAAAGAAAAAAGAGAGCTAAAAAAACCACCTCCAGTAAAAAAAATGTTGACCTGAAAGTCGAAATCGACGAGCAGCCCCCGAAGATCATCGATGTCAATGAAACAGAGCGGCAGATACAATTGCTGATCGAAAAGGGCAAGAAAAAAGGCTTTCTTACTTACGAGGAGATGAACGACAGCCTGCCCGATGACGCTATAAGCGCCAGCCGCCTTGACCGCCTCCTGGCAAACCTCGATGAAATGGGCGTCAGTCTGTTCGATGAAGATGACGTAGAATCCCATCAGGCCGCGAAAGCCCATGAAGAAGGGGAATTCGAAACGTCCGATGGTGATAAAGATGAAGACGAACATGGAGATGACAAAGATAAGCATCTAAAAGAAGACGTGTTGCTCGAACGGCAACTGGTCGGCGAAGACAACTCTCGCAGAATTGACGATCCTATCAGAATGTATTTGACTCAAATGGGCCAGATACCTCTGCTCACGAGAAAGTCTGAAATTGCTCTCGCGCGAAAAATTGAAATAGCGAGAATGACCTTTAGAAGGAAAATGCTTCAATGCGACTACTGCTCCCGGAACTCTCTTGATTTGTTTCAACAGGTACAGAACGGCACGATGTCGTTCGACAGAACAATCAAAGTCGGCACGGCATATAGTCTTACCAAAAGTGTAATAAAAAAGCGGCTCCTCGTGAACATCAGGACGGTAGATAAACTGCTCAAAATCAACCAGGACCTGTTTCAGAAATCTCTAACTCACCAAAACAGCAAAGAAGCCAGGGCCACATTGAAATGGATACGTCGAAACAAACGCAAAATCGCGACACTGCTCGAAGAGCTAAGCCTGCGAACCAGCAGAATCCAGCCGGTCAAAAATAAGCTCCACGGCATCTGCGGTAAAATGCACCAATTAGAGAAAGCTATTGCAGCAGGCCCCGACAGCCAGATAACCGAAGATGATATATATTCGATGAAGCAGGAGCTGTCCGGCCTAATCGAACTGGTCATGGAAAGGCCGAAACAGCTCGATAAAAACCTGAACGTCCTTGACAGGGTCTTCAGCCAATATGAGAACACAAAGCGGGAACTCTCCAGCGCAAACCTCAGACTTGTCGTTTCCATCGCCAAGAAATATCGCAACCGGGGCCTTAGCTTTCTGGATTTAATCCAGGAAGGCAACACCGGCCTGATGAGAGCCGTGGACAAATACGAGTATCGAAGGGGATACAAATTCAGCACCTATGCCACATGGTGGATTCGACAGGCCATAACCAGGGCGATTGCCGACCATGCACGAACGATTCGTATTCCGGTCCACATGATAGAGACGATGAGCCGACTGAGAACCGCCAGTAAAATCCTCCATCAGAAGTTAGGCAGAGAAGCCACTATCGAAGAAATCGCCGAAGAAGCCGATATGACTGTCGAAGAGACCCGCAGGGTCTTGAAGATATCCAAGCACCCGATCAGTCTCGATAGACCCATAGGCGAAAGCGAGGACAGCTACTTCGGAGATTTTATCGAAGATAACTGCATCGATTCCCCCGTGGCCTCGGCCACCCAGGAAATGCTCAAAGACAGAATCGATGTCGTCCTCAAAACACTTTCATATCGCGAACGCGAGATTATCAAGCTGCGATACGGAATCGGGGACGGCTATACTTACACCTTAGAGGAAGTCGGCAGAATCTTCAAAGTCACCCGCGAGCGCGTAAGGCAGGTCGAGGCAAAAGCGATACGAAAGCTCCAGCACCCCGTCCGCGCCCGAAAACTCGAAGGCTTCATGGACCACAAAAGCGCCTAAAGCAGGCAATAGAGATTTGAGAAAAGAGAATTGGTTTCTTTTTAATTGTTTATTTTTTTGGAGTTCCTTGTTCTATGAGTTTTTCGTAACGGGGGTGGTCGCGTAAGAGGTCCCAGATCGGGTCGATTTTAAGTAAAGAACGCGATAATTCTCCGGGTACGGACAGCAGAAATTCGAGCCGGTCGATGGCCAAATCATATTCGTTAACCATCACATAAATCTTGGCCAGAAACGTTTCATGACCGAAGCCTCTGTGGGCATCTTTTTCATAGGGCAGTAATTCAATCGCTAGTTTTCCTTCCCGGATTGCATCATCTTTTTGGCCCAGGCCGGCATATGCGACTCCGAGCGCACTGCGGAGCCAAGCTTTATTCGGATATTTGGGGATTTCTAATTGTAAATTTTCTGCGGCCTGGTCGTAGTATTCCTCAGCTGATTTGTTATTATTCATACAGTCATAAATTTGAGCGTATCGCAGAGCATCGGAATAGCTCAAAGGTTTATCAGTCTGCAATTTTGAAGAAAGCCGGTTCAAAGCTCCTTGATAGTTTTTATCGTACAAATCTAGCGTAATGAGCAAATTAACCATGCGATCCTCATTTTCTAAGTTGATGTACTTTGACGCTCTTTCCAACACTTTTCGTGCTTCCCCCGTACTGCCTTTCCAAACCAAGTACAAAGTAGCCTTAAGGAAATGTTGATAACTTTCATCGGGAGCCAGCGAGATGGCACGATCATAATAAAACTCTGCTTTTTGGTACCTCTGCAGTAGACGATAAGTGCGGGCAAGATCACTTGCTCGAGTGACGGATTGTGGATTAAGTTCAAAAGCTCTGTGGTAGTTGGCCAATGCCTCTTCGTATTTCCCCTGTCGCTTTAGCACATGACCGATGGTGGCAAGGATTCGGCTGTTATCAGGCTGGTTTTTCCGGGCAATTTCTAATTCCTTTAATGCGTGTTCATAGTCCAATTGGCACCAGTAGTAGTAAACACCAAGAGCCCAATGCGCCTCTGGCAGTGCAGGATCAAGCTCTAAAGCTTTATTTGACTCTTCCCATGCCATAGCGATACGTTTTTCGCTATGGTCAATATTGAACCAATACATCCCGGAATAAGCCTGTGAAAGCTTGGCATGGGCCAGCGCAAACTTGTCGTCAAGTTCAACCGCTTTTTCGTACATTGGGACGGCTATCAATAAGTTATTTTTTTCCTCGTACGGACGTGATGAATATTCGTCGCCACGTTTGTAATATGCATATGCCTCCTTGTTTTCCGTTGGATATTGCTCGTTTGAGGTAAACAAAGTAGAGAGACCGGATAATCCAACGACGATAATAATCGTTCCTATAATCATTGCTATTCTTCGCAACTTCAAAATCGGCGTAATCTGAGGTTTGCTTAGAGTTTCACTGATTTCTCTGGCTGCGTCTGTAATATCTTCAAGACGCTGATCTGGATCCTTCTCTAAACAATGATAGATGATATCCCGGATATTTGCAGGTGTCCTTTGAGGCAGAGCTTCCCAATCTGGCTGACGTTCGATAATGCGAGCTAGTGTGTCTGTAGCAGTCTCACCTTCAAATGGAAGTTGAGCCGTCAGCATTTGATACATTATACAGCCAAATGACCATATATCAGTGCGGT
>CBDURK010000154.1:0-6976 GCA_965369645.1 uncultured bacterium
ACATCAGCCGGATGCTTGTCTGCGATTGTATAATCAATCTGGTAAAACAACGGGACATCCTTTTCGCCATCGTTGGTCAGTGTAATCTTCGCTCGTTTACTAAAAGGCATTGGCAGCCATATATTCATGCCGGCATTTTGACCCAAAGAATGAACTGCGGAATGATACGGCATCACCTTTCCGTGCGCAAAACCCATAAAATCACCAATCGGACATTCGACGCTGGGATGTTCTTGCCCATCCCACCAGGCGCGAATCACCAGAGACCGAAGATTAAGCGGGTCCCTTCGTGTCGTCATCCAGATATGCCGAATCGTCCCCGGCCCCTCGATATCACAAAGCTGTACCTCCTGACCGGCTTTCAGAGTCATCGCCGGAGCACCCTTTCGCCCTGCGCCGAGTTTGCTCGCCGCCTTGCCCCCCTGCCCCGGAGCACCGGTCGGATTCTCAAAACAAATCGAACGCGATACCAAGCCCGTATCCAACAAATACGGCCCAGTGACGATGTCCACCGTTTGCTGACAGGATATACATCCCAACATAATCACAAACAGAAAAATACAGGACACAATTCGCTTGGCCATAATATCTCCTTTCACAAAGATAATTTCGTATTATTAAACAGTTTCTTTTGCGGGCAGCGTCTGGGCGTTATTAATCCAGCGGTTCAATATATATATTGCGAAATTCAATCGGACCACCTTCGCTCTGCAGGCATATCCACCCGGAAGTATCCGAAGCATTGGTCCCTACGTTCTGGAGCACACTATTGACATAACAGCGAATAATGCCCTGGTCACAAGAGATATCATAGCGGTTCCATTGTCCAGCCGGTTTTTCGCTGCTTTGTTGTTTCTTTTTTACGCTAACGAATTGCTTGTTAACATCCTGCCTGTCTCGGCCGTCAACCGTAACACCGGTGCCATTGATAAGGACGAAATCACCAGCACTACCACCTTTTAACTGGCACTCTATGCATCGGGGCCAAACTTTATCCTCCCCGCTGGAATGCAGCAGTACACCACTATTGGATGGTTCGGCCGTCCATCGCCATTCCAGATGAAGCTTGTAGTTTTTATATTCGGCTTTGGTCCGCATATAACCATTGGGCTTTCCTTCACAATGCACAACGCCGTCCCTTACTGTCCAAATTTTGTTCACATCGATTGCCTGGTCCGGGATGAATAACTTCCAGCCGGTAAGGTCTTTGCCATTGAAGAGCATTGTCTTTTTGCTCGGCTCAATCGGCCCGGCCACTCCCTGACAGCCCATAAACATAGACAAAATTACTACCAGAACACTCAATACCAATAATCTACTTGCAACTCGCTTCATGGTTTTACCTCCAATAATCCATTTTTCAACCGAAATTTTCTTTTTGATCTACTTAGCCACACAGCCAAGCCTCGATATACGACAAAAAATACCAAATTCCCGCAGTAAACGCAACCGTAACAAGAAACATATTCTCAAGCACAATAAAGAACAAGGCTTAAATTTTCACGTATAGTATTACACTCACCATGTCGATAATATTTTATGGAGGAAAAAATGAATAAACAAAAAGTTATAAGATTGATTTACAAGCTCTGGAAAGAATGGCGAGTGACCATTTTTTTTATAGTTTTCATTTTAATACCTGCAAAATCAAGTTTGGCTGACTGGAATTGGGTTCCGACCGGCTCTATGAATCCCACTATACTGGAAGGTGATTTAATCTATGTGGATAAAATCGCCTATGACCTGCGATTTCCTCTTACTTTGCATCGGCTTGCAAGATGGTCGAATCCACAAAGAGGTGACATTGTAGTTTGTTTTTCTCCAGATGAAGGAACTCGATTAGTCAAGAGAGTAGTAGGACAGCCGGGTGACACAATCGAACTAAGAAATAACACACTGTTTCTAAACGGAGAACCAGCCGGCTATACGAAAATCGACTCAAAATACAAGGAATATCTGCCCGGCAAGTTGAAAGAAAAGTGCACAATGGCGATGGAGGATTTGGATGGGCTTTCTCATGCGGTAATGAGTATCCCTTCAATTGCTGCTATCCGAAACTTCGGGCCGATTGTCGTACCGCAAGGCAATTACTTTGTTATGGGTGACAACAGGGACAATAGTAAGGACTCAAGATATTTCGGTTTTGTGGAAAGAAAATTCATAATCGGAAAGGCAAAGGGAGTAATCACCTCTTTTGACATTACCGATAAATATCAGCCCAGGTTCAAGAGGTTCTTCGCCTCTTTGAAATAGCTTCTTCAGTCACATAACTATTACTTTCCCTTTTTATCCAGAATCGCCTCGATTTCATCCATAGTACGATTCATCGCTGACATTGTTTTATTAAACGGCTCAGCGCCTGTCATATCCACCCCCGCTTTTTTTAAAAGTTCAATCGGATAATCGCTGCCGCCGGAAGATATAAATTCAACGAATTTTCCGACTGCTCCTTTTTCTTTAGCCAAGACCTTTTCAGCCAGAGCTGTTGAAGCTGTAAAAGACGTCGAATACTGATAGACATAGAAATTATAATAAAAATGCGGAATGTATGCCCATTCGACCGTATACAGGTCATCGATATGACAAATCCCTTCATCATGGCCATAGTATTTCTTAAGAATCTCGCCGTATAATGCGGTTAACACATCCCCTGTAAGCGGTTCACCACGTTCGGCCTTCTCGTGGATACGCAACTCGAACTCAGCAAACTGGGTCTGCCGGAAAACCGTCCCCTTGATTCCATCGAGGTAATTCATCAGTAAGGATAAACGTGTGTCATCATCTTTGATTTCTTCGAGCATCTTATGAATCAGCAGAGCCTCGTTAAAAGTGGAAGCTACTTCCGCGACAAAAATCGAATAGTCGGCTGTCGCATAGGGCTGATTCTTGTTGGAGTAATAACTGTGCATCGCATGGCCCAGCTCATGAGCCAATGTACTTACATCATCATATTGGCCGTTGTAATTTAACAGAATGTAAGGATGAACATCATAAGCGCTGCCGTTGCAATAACCGCCCGAGCGTTTACCCGGCGTAGGATAAACATCAATCCATCGCTCTTTGAAGGCCTTCTCGACGACCCGGCCGTAGCTGCTACCTAACGGTTTTACCGAATCGAGCGCAAGCTTTTTTGCTTCATCGAATGTGTATTTCAAATTAAGGCCTTTAACAACCGGAGCGTATAAGTCCGAATATTTTAACGTCTCTACGTCGAGCATTCGTTTTTTCAGATTCAGGTAACGATGGAATGAATCAAGATTATTGCTGACATTTTCGATAAGAGCTAAATATACTTCTGTCGGAATATTATTGTCATCCAGCGAGCTGTGAAGCGAAGATTCGTAGCCGCGTGTGCGGGCGTAAAACATATCCTTCTTCACATTCGCATAAAGCTGCGTACCGAAAGTCCCTTTAAACTTTGTAAACGTATCCCAGAATGCCTGAAACACAGCCTCGCGGTCCTCTCGATTACTTGAAGCCCGATGCTGTGCATATCCGGACTTGGTGAGCTTGGCTTTAGTACCGTCACTTAACGTAATTTCAGGATACGGCAGTTCCGCATTGCTGAAGACCGTAAAAATTGAGGCTGGCCCGCCGGCCAACAAACTCGCTTCGGCAAGTATCTTTTCTTCTTTATCAGACAACGTATGAGCCTTCGTCCGCTGTATATCATATAACGGCATTTTATAGATTTTCAGGCCGCGATTCTGTTTAATAAACTTATCGATTTTATCCTTATCCATTTCGGCAATTTCCGGCCTGATAAATGCAGCCTTTGAACTATAATCCGTACTAAGCTGCTGGATTTCCTGCTTCATCGCCAGATACTTAGAATTGCCAACGTCCTCATCGGATTTCATATTAGCATAGCTGTACAGACGCCCAAATTCTTTCGATACACTGCTGTTAAACTTCAGACAAGCCAACAACTCGGATGCGGATTTTGCTAATTTGCCTTTGTACCCATCCACTTCATCAAACTGAACTACCAGTTCCTGCTTGGCTTGGTTCCATGCCTCGTCCGAAGTGTAAAGGTCTTCCAGTTTCCATTTGTATTTATCGGAAATTCCCGCTCTTTCACGAGTTTGGGCTAAAGACCGCGCAGGCGATAGTGCAACAACTGTAATCGATAAAACAATGGCATTTAGAACTTTGTTCATAATTGTATCCCCGTGAGTAAATTTTATCAAATATCTTTACTGTTATTGGCTGCTAAACCAGACAACATATCTTAATACCACAGGCAGGTTATTTCAATCGTACAACTTCAGAATTTCACAATTAGCCGATTAAGATTCACGCTTGAGGTGCCCCTGTGCCCAGACAGCAAGCCCCGAGCCGGCTAACAAAACAACTCCGAAAAGTAACTGGGGAATATTCATAGATTCTTTGAAAATGACATGGGAAATCGCAAGGACGATAAACGGCTGGGCCAACATAATGAGCGCCGGGATTGTCGCCCCGATGCGTCTCATCGCCGAATAGTAAAGCGTATGGGATAATGCTATGGCCGTCGCCCCGGATATCACAACGCACGCCCACTGCCAGGGGCCCATTTTAATACAATTCCCCAGATCACCGAACAACAGCCCAAGCACGAAAAGTCCCGCAACCGTGTAAATGCTGATAACTGAAAAACCGTGACGGGAGTCAATATCTCTAAAGGCGATTCTCGCAGAAATTATATACACCGCCCACATAAACGCCATAGCGAGAGTAAGAACTATACCGGTTAAAGTCCCTGCGGCAGCGAAATCCTCCTTGAAACACATCACGCCGATCACTCCGGTCGTCGAAAGTACCAGCCCCGACCAGAAACGTTTGCTTTTGACTAATGCTCTTTCCTCGGCAAAGAATATCAAAGAAAAACCCGCTATCCAAATCAGAGAAGATTTCGCTAAGAGAACCATAAAGGCAGGTCCGATATAATAAAAAGCACAGGCGAACAAACTCTGCATAACAACATTTGCCACACCGGGCACAACAGCCCTTCGCCAGACCCTTGCATTGAGCCGGCCTTTCTTAATGGAAAAGATAAGAAACGGCATCCAAAGCAAACAGGCCACCGAATATCGCAGCAGGTTTTGGGTCCACGAATCCAGATATCCCGTAAGGTATGTTATAAAAATCGGCCCTAATGACCAGAAAGTCAGCGCACCAATGCTGGCAAAGGTTGCCGATAAATCTACTTTTCGTATGTTACTACCATCACTCACGAAGAAACTCCATCTATTCAGTCGAGATTTTGGCACAATATAAGCGCAAGACCATACCTAATCAATCTTATTGTGCCCTAAGGAGGGAATCTATTGTCAAACCCACTTGTTTTATTTTTATTTATGAAAAACCCGGTGGCCATAGATGTGTAAGCTGACGATGGACAAAAAAGAAACTTTCTTAATAATTTTTGCATCTGGGTATAAATAACTTATATTTTTTATAGATTGAACTTACAAAGAGAAATTAAAAGCGGAAAAACGACATAATTTACTTCAGTTGCGGGGGGATGATACCCAGATGAAAACGACTAAAAGTCAGCACGTTGAAAAAGTTAAACCAGACGATACCGACTCAAAAACAAGGAATCCCGGATGTGCAAACTTCGACTATCATTACGAAAGTTGCTTATTTCGAGATGAATGTTTAGTGCAAAAAGGTCAGCGATGCGAATATTTTGAGCGTGCTGTTTTGCCTACGATTACAGATAATACCGAGGATAAATCCTCTGATTAAAGGGCGATAAATCTGCCTATCGGACCGAAATTATACCCTCCAACAAGACGAATTCATCGATTATACCAGCGTAAAACCTCTTTTTTCAGCAGTCTTTCAATTCTTTTATCCATCCGGATCGGTCGCTTGCCAATGTGTCATAAAAACGAGATGCTCATAAAATCTTTTTCAGACCACTGACAAGGCGGCCAATGCCCTCGGCGGCTGTTTCTTTCTGAAGTGCTCCATAGGCAACTCGCAAACAGCATCTATCTACCATTCCGAAGGTCATACCCGGAACAACAGCTACTTTGTGCTCTTCAATCAGACGTTTGACAAGTTTCATCGAGTCAAGGTTTGTATGTACCCGAAGAAGAAAATAGAACGCTCCATCGGCACGAGGAACGGTTACTAAATCTCTGATAATGCTCAATTCATTCAGAAATATCTCACGAACCTCGGTGGTCATACGCAGCTTTTGGCGGCAGTAGTCTGCTCCGGCACTCATTGCACCGACTGCGGCCCACTGTGAGATTACCGGAGGACAAATCAAAATCGTGTCCTGAATCTTCCTGATTGGCATATAAAGATGCTCAGGTATCACCATCCAGCCAATCCGCCAGCTTGCAAAGCCATACGCCTTGGAAAGGGAAAACAACGAGATAGTATGTTCGGCACCACCCTCGATTGAACCGGGCGAAAAGTGCTCAACGCCATTATAGGTGAAATATTCATAGGCTTCGTCGCTGATATGGTATATACCCTTTTGACAGCAAAGTTCATTGACCTGCCGAAGATCCGATTCGCAATACACAGACCCGGTTGGATTGTTCGGTGATATGGTAACAATGGCACGCGTTCGGTCGGTAATGGCAGCGGCAATTGAATCCAAATGCAACTGGTAATCGTCATCGGTAGGCACGCAGACGGCCTTACAGTCGGCAATAACGACGGCCATTTCATGATTGAAGTAGTAAGGCAGTTGGATAATAATTTCATCGCCCGGGTCCGTAACGGCAAGGACCGCGTTGACAAAGCCCATATTGGCACCGGCGGTCACGACAATTCGGCTGCCCTCTGTGGATATATCATTTTCTGTCGTTAGCTTTGCCCGAATCGTCTTAAGTAGTTCCGGGATGCCCTGGACAAGTTTGTACTTGTGGTTTTCCGGATCGGCAAGAAATGTTTCGATAGCCCCTGCGGCTTCCGGGGGCGGGCCGTAATAAGCAACTCCCTGACCCAATGAAATTGTGCCGGGATTACT
>CBDURK010000155.1:0-6959 GCA_965369645.1 uncultured bacterium
TGATAATCCGCAAAATCCAGAAACCTTTGCCAGTCATACATCTCGATGGAATGACCTCCCTTGCGGATGTGGTATCCTACATCACTTTCAATAATCGCTTGCCCTGCTGGCGGTGACGATTCCGAACTCAGCCCTTTCTTTCCAAGCAAACGATACACCTCGCTCGCGTGGTAAGCTGACAAATACTCGCCCCGTCCGTCCGCCCAGGTATCTTCAACACCGCTGTGCACATAAACAGGACGCGGCGCGATGCAGGCCAGCAGCATATGTTGGTCAACCGGCAAATCATCTTCATTGTTCACAAACTTCCATGCATTCCGGCACAGCCAGTAAGGAAAGCGGGTAACCATCTTCTCTAACGTTTCGCCGCTGCGTCTTCGCCATAGGGCCGCCCCTGCGCATCCCGACTGCGCCGAAATAGCCAAAGCGAAACGCTCGTCCTGGGCCGCTGTCCAAAGCGCAGCCTTGCCCATCTTCGAATGCCCCATAATCGCAACGCGATTGTGGTCAACTTCACTGTCGGTTTCAAGATAATCCATCGCCCGCATAGCGCCCCAGGCTACTGCCGAAAGCACTCCCCATTCGTTCGCTTTGGGAAAGCTCTGCCCCTTCCTGTAAAACAGCCGATGAATTCCTTTGAGGAATTCCACTTCGTTGTGCCCCACGAGGTCCTGCTGATACACCGCGACAAAGCCATACCCGCGGTCGAAAAATTCACCGAGCGGCCACCCGTTTCTCAGTCGGCCACGTTGCCTCGGATGCGCATCAAAATCGCGCGACTTGGTATTATTGAAGCTGTGTTTCATGAAGGCCGGAACCGGCTTACTTGCTTTGTTGGGCACAAAAACGAGCACCAGCATTTCCACCGCGCCCTTGTCGTTGCTCAAGCGAATCTGCACGTCTTTGCGCGTGGCTTTTCCATCCATGAATTTCGGGTCGGTCTTCTGTACCTTAAACACCGTTTTAATCGGGCTTTCCGGTTCCGGAACACAACCGTAAACAAGATTGCCGAACAGCGAAAGAATCTGCGGACGCCGAATGTCCCTCCATTCTTCGCTTGTCGTGACCTTCTTACCTTCGGCGGTAACCAAAAGGCGTGGAAGGTCGTAATGAGGAATCTTACTCTCATCATAAATAACATCACCGTCGTACTCTTTCGGCTCTCGGCCAAACACAAGTGTGCTGCTTAACAAAAGAACCGCTATACAAATGATTATTTTCTTCATCATTTATTCCTTTGAACTTGGCTTCTATGCTGAATAGCACCCACCTAAGAACTTCTGTATTATTCCGATTATTCTTTAGCCCCGTGCTTCGTAAGCGGCCCCTGGCCGGAGTCATTCCTGGAATTGGCAAAGGCGTACATGTTCTTGTCGGTGCGTAAATAAATCTTTCCATCCACCAGAGCGGCGGTAGCATTGATGCGCTCTCCTATTTTATTCCGGGCCAATATCTTGAACTTGTCCCCGGCTTCTACGACTATTACAACACCGTTTAGTGAACAGAAATATATCTTACCGTCAGCCGCAACCGGCGAGGCATAGTAGTATGCCCTTGGCCCGAGTTTATCGCCATATAACTTGTCCCCTGTTTTTGCATCGTAACATGTAACATTGCCGCCATGCTTGACTAAATAAATCCTACCCCGGTAAAACAGAGGCGATGGAACCTGCCCGATCCCTTCATATACAGTCCACTTCACATGCGTCCGGCTTACATCATCTTTCCCTCCGCTGCGGATCGCAACAAGGGTATCCATCTGTCGGGGTTTGATCTTTTTAGTATCTGTAACAACTTTGTCCCACTCCCCTTCACTGATAGAACCGTCCTGGTCGGTATCAAGTTTTGAAAACCGCTTCTTGACTCCTGCTAATTCAGGTCCGAACCGGTATATGGACACAAGGTCCTCAGGAATCTCCGACTGAATCAGACGGCCATCTTTATCCCTGTCATACCTATCGAGAAGTATGTTGAAATCGGGCAATTCTATCGGATTAACTGGATCTCCGGTTAACCTCACCGGGCAGGCTATAAAAAGTGTATCTCCTGCACAAACCGGAGTCGGAGTGGCGTCCCCTCGTGGCAGATTGTCTAACCACCAGCGCTTGCGTCCGTCCTTGAGGTCGTAAGAGATCAACTTGTTATTGCCCAGTACTACTAATTCCTCTACATCCCCATGTTTCCACAACACGGGAGTTGACCAACCTGCTTTCTCTTGGCGCCCTTGCCTCCATATCGTTTCTCCTGTCTCTCGATTTACGGCAAGTATATACGCACCTTCGGATTGATCGCAGTTAATCACAACCATGTTACCTGCCAGCACCGGCGAGGCCGCCGAGCCGTGTTGCATCTTAGGTATCGCAAGAGGTTTCCTCCATACCTCACCGCCCCCAAGATCATAGGCAATAAGACCAAACGAGCCGAAGTAAACGTACACCCTTTTTCCATCGCATACGGGTGTCGGAGCAGCATGGCTGTTAGATCCGCTGATTCTTTCCAGCTTCTCGGCTGCGACAGACCTGCGCCACTTGATTTTGCCGTTTCCGCGATCAATACAAATCGTCTCAAGGCTCTTGCCGGAACGAGCTGTAATGAAAATCTTATCTCCCCAAATACACGGCGAAGAGTGTCCTCTCGGGACCTCAGTTTTCCACAACAGGTTTTGCTCAGGACCAAACTCAACAGGAAGATTCTGACCTTCGGCCCCAAGACCCGAGCTCCTCGGCCCGCGAAACCCAGGCCAGTTCGACTCGTTCGCTCGTGTTGGGTGGGCCGAATGTAAAAGCAAAAGTGAGGCAATCAGGCCCGCCCGAATAATGTGTCGTCGCGTTGTCATATACTATCTCCTCTGAACCGGGATTTCCCATTTGTACCTGCTCTCGCTGCACCGCTGAACTTCATCTTGAGAAACCTTGCTGCTTGGACGCATTGAGATTATCGCCTCCTTCAATGGTCATTAGATACTAACGCTCTAACATAACATATCCTCGGTCCTTATCAATAGAAAAAGTGGTGACATTTCCTGATATGAATGTGTTTTACTTACCCCCCACAGAGCCGCTTTTAAGTTACCAGGCAAATAGGAAAGCCCCTACGGTAAGGAGGAAAAGGGAATGTGTAAATCCGCAGGGGCCCTTATATTCAAACGATATTTTAATAAGATCTATTTTACTTTTGTTCGACCCATAAAATAACAAATCTTTGCATCGGAGGTTAGGCAGACTGAGAAAAAATAAGCTTTCCCATCATCCTCCTTAACTAATATTCATTGTATCTTTTTAAAGATAAAAGTCAAGAGAAATGTCTCGCAAATGAGATTATTTATCACAGATATTAGAAATAAATCCTAAACAATCATCTTTACTTCTCGCCATTATCTCACCCATTGTTAACTTTAGAACAAACACACGTCAGTGATACTCAATAACAACATAAGCATAATCCACTAATGTTTTTCCATTAGCAACGTTGTTATTATTTTTAATTTGTAACTGAAGAGAATTTATCTTTTCGACTGTATTTACAACACTTGTAATGTCCCAGGCGTCAACAGCCTCACTTGATTCTCCTTCACGCACCGGAGCCTTCATTACAGCCCAAACTACAGGCTTGCCCGGCCAGCCCGTACCTATTGACCATTCTAATTTCCCCTCGGCAAACCGTTCTTCCTCGAAGTGTTCGACAAAAAGAACGACCGATCTTATTGCAGAATTTGCCGGGATAGAAATATCTGAAAATTCATAGTACATGTCCGAACCAACATTGGTTTGCCGGCGGTCGTTATCACTGAATTGGACAACGTTGTTTGTGCCCCCTCCTGTCGTAGTCAGTTTGGAAGGTACCGGATTTGCCGTAATGGTAAATGATTGGACATCTGAGACTGGAACGCGTTTTCCTTCGTTAACTTTGAATATGACATTGTCCTCGCTTTCGGAGTTCAACACCGGTGCATTAGTCATATCGGCCGCCGGCTCATTCAAGCTCCCGCCGGACTGTTCTGCTGCCACATCGGAATTCAGTTGCTCTCCATCGGTATCACTTCCCGCTAAGGTATCCGGCCTGGGGCTCTGCTCCTGTGTCATCGCACCACCAGGCTCGGCCACCGATAGATCGTCACCTACGTTCAGCGCAAATGTTAGAGCCGAGAAAATCGCCAACACCAACAAAAGAATCAATTTCCTCTTTATATTTCCCGGATGAAAAATATGCCCGCGAATTCGCTCGAAAGTATGTACCCCTTCTACTGGCCGTTCGAAAAGTCTTTGGCGTTCTTTTATTCCGGCCTTAGGGCCATGTTTTGCTTTGGCTACAGTCTTCGCCCTTACCTGTCCTTTAGCTTCGATTAGCTTTTCCTTCGCCTCGCTCAGCGCAACCTCATACGATTGAATCTTTTCTTGGGCCTCACTCAGCGCAACCTCATGCGAATGGACCTTTTCTTCTTCCTTAGCTTTGGCGGCCGCCATCGCACACTCAACCTGAGCCTCAACTCTTTTCCGCTCTTCACTTTCAGACCTCAGCCCCTCTTCTGCTCTGACTCTGGCCATAGCCTCGGTATTCACCTGTTCTTTGGCTCGGCTGAGCCTTTCCTCCGCCTGAACTAATGCCTCCTCATACGACAGGACCTTTTGTTCTGCTTCTTCTACCTGAACCCCGGCTCTCGCCATCACCTCTTTGGCCTTAGCCTCCGCTCTTTCTACCATAGCATTATACTTGTTATACTGAGCAATAAGCAGCTTCTCTGCTTCAGCCTTAACTTTTCGCTCCATCGCGGCTTTGGACTCAATTTCCGTCTTGAGTTTTTCCTCTGCTTGTGCTCTTGCAAGGGATTCAGCTTTCAGGCTTTCCGCCATTTTGGCCATTGCCTCGGCAGTTTTCTTGTTAAACCAGGCTGCCACACTTTATCTCCAACAACAGTAATATCTGCGAAATACGATGCTATGATGCTATATTGAATAAAGGTGAATTTCCTCTTTTCAAAGTTAACGCTGCCAATCCACGCCCTACCACTTCCACCTTCACTCGTGACAGGTGCCTGCGATCAGCCTGATGAAGAAAAGACTCTTGTAATCAATTAATCAATATAAATTCGACGGTCTTTTCTTATTGATCCTCCATGAGCTTGCCTGGAACTCCTCGCGATTAACCTATAATATACAGCCCAAAAACCATTAAATCAAGAAAAAAAGAGCCGGTTATCGTTTTTTGGTCAAAATAAAATAAATAACCGCTTTGGAAAAGGTCGAATTAAATACATAGTTGAGTTTTTTAAAAAAGAAGGGATAAAGTTATGACAAAAGGAATAATAATATTACTTTTAAGCTGCTTGCTGACCGGCTGCGGCGCCGTCAAAGGTCTCGAAGCAAGCGCCAATAGAAAACAGCTCGATAATCTCAAGGTCGGTATGACAACAGACCAGGTCAGGCGAGCTATGGGCAAACCCTACAAAAGTGAATTTGTCGGAAATAAGCAGATGTGGTTTTATATAACCGATTGGCAATCCGACGGCAAAACCACTCCTGATGAAATGACACCGCTGGTATTCGAAAACGATATACTTCTCGGATGGGGCGACAAATTTTTAGCTGGGAGCAGTAGAAAAAAAAGCTGGTGGTAAAGATAGCCGGCCTGCCCATCGCCCGAAAATTATGCCTCATTGTTAATGAAAGTTTTATATGTATCCAAGTTTGTTTGAGATCCCCCTGCTTCACCTGACCATCGGCACTTTCGGCCCAATGATGGTGCTCGGCTTCCTCGCGGCACTTCTCTTGATGAGGCGATTGAGTCGCCGGGCGAACATGGACCCGGCCATAATAACCAGCATCGCGTTCTACTCACTTATCGCCGGTGTCGCCGGCGCTCGGATATTCTTCGTCGCCCACCACTTCGACAACTTTAGAGGAAATCTCCTCAGTATTATATACACATGGCGGGGAGGCCTCGAATTCCTCGGCGGTGTAATCGTCGCCACAGCCATTCTGTTATTATATCTGCACTTCCGAAAACTCCCCATCCGCAGGTACATGGACATTATCGTCATCGGCCTCATGATGGGACTGGCATTCGGCCGGATAGGATGTTTCTTAAACGGCGACTGCTTCGGCAAGCCTACCACCCTGCCCTGGGGTGTCCGCTTTCCATACAGGTCGTTCGTGTACGTCAGTCAGATTAATCCCGAACCAAAGAGGAACAGGACCGTCCCCCACCTTCATCTGCCGCAGGCCGACTACCTCAGCTTCTATGACGAGGCAGGAAAATGGTATCCAGCGCCGTTGGAGGATCTGACAAAAACCCAGCGATATGAAGTCACAAAAGGCAGGTATCGCTGTCTTGCCGTACACCCCTCCCAGCTCTACTCATCCGCAAACGCCCTGCTGTTGTGTTTTATTCTATATTTGTTCTGGCGCAAAAGCTTGACCAGAGCCGATTCCGGCAAACCACCCAAGAGACTAAACCGCCCCGGTTCCATAACCGCACTAATGCTAATCCTCTACGGCATAACTCGATTCCTGCTCGAATCTATCAGAGACGACAATCCTTATGAGCTTGCATTCCTCACAATCTCACAAATCCTCGGAATCGTAATGATTTTTTCAGGAACAGCCCTCCTCCTGCTTTTGCCGTATTTCAAATCAAATATCCCTCCCGTCACGACAACAGACACCAAATGATGAATGATGTTCTTCTGGCTTGCGTCTTGTGTCTTAGCAGGAAGATACGCTTTACTTACGAACCGCTCTGTTATATTATAGAATCACAGTCGCTGAATTGCTGATACACAACTCTAAAAAGAAGGAGGTTCAGACTATGAAGCGAATTTTATTATGCTTATTCATCATCACAAGTTTCACAACAGCACATGCCAACGAAAAGCTAAAGAAACAACTCGACCTTTCAGCGGACACGATTGAGTCGAAAGTCATCGAATGGCGCCGCCATTTTCATCAGTTCCCCGAGCTGTC
>CBDURK010000156.1:0-6932 GCA_965369645.1 uncultured bacterium
ATTCCGCCCCGGGGTCCGATGTTCGCATCGGTACAGCCTCAGTGGTGGGACCTTCCGGCCGGACGGCATTCGCAGGGAGGTAACTTCTCTTTCGCAGACGGCCACGTCGAGCACTGGCGATGGGCCAAAGCAAAGATTTTCAATGAACTTGGTCAGGTTGTAAGGCAAGACGGTGAACTTGAGGACTTCCTAAGAGTTCAGCGAGGCGTAAAAGCCGAGACGAGGTTTTGAAACAGTTAATAATAGTGTACTGTGCATACCTATCAAACCCATTCAGTTGCTGCCAGACGTAGATTTTCTTGAAAAACAGGTTCATTGAGAGTATAGTATCGCCAATTAGATAAAAAGGGCAATTTTTACAAGATAAAGCGTAATCTTATGAATAGACGTGAATTTATCAAGGCTTTAGGTTTTGGAGCGGCGGCATTGGCTGTGCCGGGCTGTGCGGGTATTGGCTCGCAGGGGGCAGGCGGTCCGAAGAAAAAGCTTAATTTTGTTTTTATTCTTATCGATGATTTGGGGTGGACGGATTTGGGCTGTTACGGGAGCAGCTTTTATGAGACGCCGAACATCGACAGGCTGGCAAGCGAGGGTATGCGGTTTACCGAGGCATACGCGGCATGTCCGGTCTGCTCGCCGACGCGGGGAAGTATCATGGCGGGTAAGTATCCGGCAAGGTTGGGGATAACGCAGTGGATAGGCGGAAGCCAGAAACCAACGGAATATGCGGACAGGCTTGAACTGGAGGAGGTGACGATAGCCGAGGTATTGAAGGGACAAGGTTATGCCACGGGCTTTGTGGGTAAATGGCACCTGTCGCCACGGACGGCCGACATCAGAGCAGATTTCTATCCCGACAAGCAGGGCTTCGATATCAATATCGGGGGAGACTGGTCGGGGGCACCGCCGACTTATTTCTATCCATACAAGAAGAGGAACCGTGCTTTGGAGGAGATGCCGGAGGGGGGCGAGGAAGGTGAGTATTTGACGGACCGGCTGACGGATGAGTCGCTGAAGTTTATCGAGGCGAATAAGGACAGGCCGTTCCTGCTGTACCTTTCGCATTACGCGGTGCATACGCCGATAGAATCCAAGCAAACACTTACGGACAAATATAAGGCCAAGGCAGAGAAACTGCCGACAGGTGAAGGGCAACGGTTTGCCGATGTTTATGGCCGTTACAAAACACGTTTGGTTCAGGATAATCCGGCATATGCGGGGATGGTTCAGAGTGTAGATGAAAGCATCGGGCGAGTGATGAAAAAATTAGAGGAGTCAGGGGTGGCGGACAATACAGCTGTGATATTTATGTCCGACAATGGTGGGCTGTCCACCGTACCGCGCGAGGGGCCGACGGCCAATCTTCCGTTGCGGGCGGGCAAGGGCTGGCTGTATGAAGGGGGCATTCGCGAGCCGATGTTTATCAAGTGGCCGGGCGTGGTGAAAGAAGGAAGCGTATGTGATGAGCCGGTGACCAGCACGGATTTTTATCCTACTATGTTGGAGATGGCTGGGCTGGAGCTGATGCCTAAGCAGCATATTGACGGAGTGAGTCTGATGCCGCTTTTGAAAAAGACGGGCAAGCTGAAACGAAAGGCAATATACTGGCATTATCCGCACTATCACGGCAGCGGTAACAGACCGAGCGGTGCGGTGCGAGCGGGGGATTATAAACTTATAGAATGGTATGAAAATAATAGCGTTGAGTTGTACAATCTGAAAAGTGATATAGGCGAAAAGCATGACTTGGCGAAAGAAATGCCGGAGAAGGCGACGGAGCTTCAGGGGATGCTGCACCAATGGCTGAAGCAGATAAAGGCCAAAGTGCCGACACCAGAGCAGTTGAAAGATTTCAACAGGAAGAAATAGAATCCCAAATCGCAGCGACTTAACAATTAATCCTTGCCCGCGAGGAATTGAACGAAAGAACTTTGAATGAAAACAAAAAGAGTACCTGAGGCTATATTTATTTTATTTGCTTATGTTATGCTCGGTTGTTTTGCGGCCGGGGCGGTAAGTGAAGAGGCGACTATTGTCGCGTACCCGGCACCGGACGGCGCAGACGGAGCGGATGATTTTATGGTAAAGGTCAACGACAAAAAGATGTTCGTCTATGATTCCAAAGTGGCGGCATTCGTGTATTTTTCATTCAACGGCAAAGTGACAGTATCGGTTATATCCAACAGAGAAGTTGAAACGGTCGATATTCGGCCCAAAAATCACGGTATTATATATTCGATAAAAGGCGGAGCTATAAACTTTCAAATAGATCGGCCTTGCAACCTGAGTATTGAAATAAACGGTGATATTAAACGGCCGCTGTTTCTTTTTGCAAACCCGCTCGAAAAGAACCCGCCGAAGCCCGGCGATAAGAATGTTCGGTATTTTGAGGGCGGCAGGATTCACGAGGCCGGCGAGATAAAGCTAAGCAGCGGAGAGAAAGTATATATAGCCGGAGGAGCGATTGTAAGAGGCAGGATAAGAACCGAAGGGACCAACAATGTACAAGTGCTCGGACGGGGTATTCTGGACGGCAGCCATCGCGATTACAAAACGCAGATGGTCAAGCTGTCTGGATGCTCATATTTTGACCTGAGCGGTATAATTGTTTTGAACAGTTTCGGTTGGACAATCGTGCCGGTGAAGTCCGACAATATCAGAATCTCCAACATAAAAATCATCGGCTGGCGTGACAATGACGACGGTGTTGACATAGTCGGCTGTACGAATCTGAGTATAGAGGACTGCTTTTTGAGAACCAAGGACGACTGCATTGCTATTAAGGCCTCACCGGGATATTTCGAAGAAGGCGAGAGCGGCCTTCGTAACGTCAAGAATGTGCGTGTTCTCAATTCGGTTCTGTGGAACGCCGAGTGGGGCAACGCGATGGAGATTGGCTTCGAGCTTCAGACCAGGTCGGTCAGTGACATCATATTCAAGAACTGTGATATAATTCACGTAGAGCGAGGCGGGACATTTACGATTCATAACGGCGATTTCGCGACGGTTGAGAATATACTTTTCGAAGACATTCGAGTCGAGGACTCCAAAGACAAGCTGATTGAATTTCGGATCGGGCTGTCAATATACAGTGGAGACTGCCCATGGGAACTTCACCGCCAAAACCCCAAGCGCAAGAGAAGCCCGCAGGGCCAGTGGATTCCCATGGAAACAGATCAGAACAACAAATATACAGATAAACGCGGACATATCAGGAATATTCACTTCAAGAACATTGCTGTGGCAGGGACAAATTTACCCAAATCGTATCTTATAGGATATAACGATACACACAGCGTGGAAAATATCATAGTTGAGAACCTGCGTTTTAAGGACAAGCGGGTATTGAATCCTGATGCCGGCAACTTCAGGATAGAATGGGCAAAAAACGTACGATTTATCAAGTAGAATGATATAAGATAATTGGTCGGCAGGTTAAGCCCTGCTTTGAAAACAGATTTAGTTAGAATAGCAAGAAATGGAAAGGAAGAAATGTCAACATACAAGATAGCTGTGATACCCGGCGACGGGACCGGGCCGGAAGTGACCGCTGAAGCGGTAAAGGTTTTGAAAGCCGCCGCGGAGAAGTTCGATTTCAAAGTTGATTTGACTGAGTTCGACTTCGGCGGTGAAAGATATAAAAAGACGGGCGAGACTCTGCCCGACAGCGCTATCGAAGAGCTTCGCAAATTCGATGCAATTCTTTTGGGTGCGATTGGGCATCCGGATGTTGCGCCGGGAATTCTGGAAAAAGGTATTCTGCTCAAGGCACGTTTTGCGCTGGATCAATATATAAATCTGCGTCCTGTGAAGCTGTATCCTGGTGTTGAGACGCCGATAAAAGACAAAGGGCCGGATGAAATTGATTTTGTAGTGATTCGCGAAAATACGGGCGACCTCTATACAGGTACGGGTGGTTTTTCAATGAAGGGGACGCCGAATGAGGTGGCCGTGCAGTCGGCGGTTTATAATCGTTTTCAGGTTGACCGGTGTTTGAGGTATGCATTCGAGTACGCAAAGAAATACGGTAAGAAGGCGCGGGGCAAAGGCGATAAGAACACTCTTGCGCTGTGCGGGAAGACCAATGTGCTTACTTATATTTATGATTTGTGGGAGCGGGCTTTTCATGAAATCGGTAAGGCCGAGTATCCGGATATCGAAAGAGAATATTATCACGTTGACGCAACGTGTATGTGGATGATCAAGAATCCCGAATGGTTCGACGTTATCGTAACCGGCAATATGTTCGGTGACATTATAACCGACCTTGGGGCGATGGTTCAGGGAGGTATGGGTATTGCGGCCGGCGGGAATATCAACCCTGAAGGCGTCAGTATGTTCGAGCCTATCGGCGGCAGCGCACCGAAGTACACGGGCAAAGGAGTAATCAATCCGCTGGCGGCTATATGCTCGGCCCAGATGATGCTGGCCACGTTAGGGGAAGAAGAGGCGGCGGACGAAATAGAGCAGACGGTGATGTATCTAACCGACAATAAACTCAAGAGTATGCAGGCCGGAAAGATGGGATATTCGACAGATGAGGTAGGTGACCTGGTAGTAGAGAAACTCTGCGAGTAAAAGACTAAATATCAAAATGCAGAATGTAAAATTAAGAGAGTCATCATCCGATAGAATATTTATACCGGATGATTCTTTGGTTTAACTTTTTAATTTTGTTACGATGCCAGCTAATCTTACACCGGACTATTTAAAGGCTGAGAAGTGGTTTCGAAGCGCCACGTCAAACGACGAAAAGATTATGGCGCTGGAGCAAATGCTGCGCGTAATCCCGAAGCACAAAGGTACGGACCATTTGCGTGCAGACCTTCGGAAGAAGCTCAGCAGGCTAAAAGAGACCGACACACAAAAAAAAGGCGGCAAACATGTGGACATTTTCCACGTGCCGCATAGCGGAGCTGGCCAAGTTGTTCTTTTGGGCACGCCGAACTGCGGCAAAAGCTCCATTGTTGCAGGTCTTACCAATGCGAAGGTCAACGTCGCCGATTTTCCATTTGCGAGCGGCACTCCGGTGCCTGGGATGGTTCAGTTCGAGGACATCAAGATTGAATTAGTCGATATGCCTCCGATTACTGCCGAGTACAGCGCTCCGGGGCAGGTCGGGACATACCGCAACTGCGATTTGATTGCCATTGTGATAGACCTTTCGGCAGACGTGGAAGAGCAGTTGCTTATTTGTCTGGATTTTCTCGAATCTCGCAACCTGCTTTTTGGCAGCGAAACGCCTGAACACGATACCCAAGGCAATGTGCTCGGGAAAAAGGCGTTTTGTATCTGTACAAAATCTGATATCGCCAAGCCCGGCGCTCTTGAGAATCTAAAGAAGTTATGTGAATATCCTTTTGAATTTGTCGAAGTCTCAGCCATGAGCGACGATGGGCTTGAAGGGCTGTCAGAAAAGCTGTTCAAACTATTAGGGATAATCCGCATATATTCCAAGCCGCCGGGCAAGCCCGCAGATATGACGGACCCGTTCACACTTCCGGTCGGCTCTACTGTTATGGACCTTGCCACGACCGTTCACCGGCAATTAGCCGAAAAACTCAAGTTCGCGAAAATCTGGGGGACCGGTGTTTATGATGGCCAAAATACACAACGAAACCATGTCCTAAACGATAAAGATATAATCGAATTGCATTTCTCGTAAGCCTAAACTAAAATACACTTGATAAAAAGATAGAGAAGAAACTCTTCAAGAAGGGGTGCCATTGATTATGGAATGTAATAAAGAACAGAACCTGCAAAATTGTAATTGCTCATATCCCGGCTGTGACAGAAAGGGGATATGCTGTAAATGTATAAGTTATCATTTATCGAGCAAACAACTGCCCGCCTGCTGCTTTCCGAATGATGTTGAGAAAAGTTATGACCGCAGCTTTGACGCCTTTGCCAAGGCATGGAACTTATAAATCTGCCGTAGAACTCGTTCATTTTGGGTAGGATTAAGATTCACAATATAATCCAAATAAACTAAAAGATACCTTTCAGAGTAAAGCCCGGAAATCCTATCGAACAGTTTACCGGATTGAAACGGTCACAAATCATTGTCCAAAGAACGAGGGCTCAGTAAGTGGAATCGTAGTAAACAATATACTGACCGGCATGATTGCTGGGACTCAGGTCATTCCATCTGACAAAACGACAAGCCCCATCCAGATAACCGACACCTAGCCCATCGGGTTTCGAGTCAAAAGGAACACCTTGATTTAAAAGGAACTGGCCCCGAACATGCGAGGCATACCATGTCGGCCAGGGGCCAGTGGATCCCACGGCATCATATCGGTTGTAACAGAAGCAGGTGGCCAAGGTCCTAGAGGTGGGTCTATCCGAGAGCTTCTGCGCTGTAACATACTCCTTGTTTGTTTCCGGGTCATTCCAGCTACCGCGTGCACCCCAATAGATCCATCCAATCTGAAATACTTGTGTGTATTGTGGTGACGACTGCCGAGGTTCCAACCAGTCCTCTTTGGCCTCAAAGTATTTTCGCGCCGTCTCACAGGTTGCATGTTTTTCGGTCAGGCCGTAACCTTGTCCCAGGTGCATCATGGTCTCAGCATTTACCAGGGCCATCTGATCAGCTCGTTCCCAGGAGGTTGCATATCCGGGGGCCATTCGATCAATAATACTACCAATGGGTAAGGCATCATCAAAATCCCCAGCGTACATGAATATGGCTGCAGCGCCTTGATGCAAGTTATTCAGACAAACAGTCCGGCGCGCCTGTTCTCTAACTTTCTGCAGACAAGGCATCAATATAGCAAGTAAGAGAGCTATTATAGAAATCACAACCAGCAATTCTATGAGGGTAAAGCCCCGCAGGCTTTCTTTGAATTTCCGAGTCTCTGCTATCATTGCGCTACTCCTTTATCACTTCTTAAATTTCTTTTCCTATGGTTTTTTCTGGATAATAGCCT
>CBDURK010000157.1:0-6930 GCA_965369645.1 uncultured bacterium
CAAAACCATTATTTCCGATTTCTTTTTTTGTTATCAGACCTTCCAGTGTTCCCTCTGTCTCTATTAAGGTTTGTTCAGGGCTTGCCAGACACAGAGAGCAAAAGAATCTGGCCGTTCTTTTGTCTTGCGGGACGTCTTCAAGAAGTTCCAGTACCTTTGCAATGTTTCGATGGTCAATTAGAGACCCGTCAATGTTTATTGTTTTTTCGCCGGAGTAACGTGCGGATTTCACGCCCGGCGCTCCACTGAGCGCATCGACTTCCAGGCCTGAGTCATCGGCGATTGTCCACTGGCCTGTGGCTCTAGCGTAACCGATTGCTTTTTTACAGGCATTTTCGATGAAAGTCTGGCCGTCCTCTTCGATTTCTTCAATTTCAGGGTAGTAAGAGAGGTCAAGCCACTGAGCATCCAAATCTAGCATAGCTTTCAATTCGGCGATCTTGCCGATGTTGGTAGTGGCAACAAGAATTTTCCGTTCCATTGATTTCGTATCCAGGTTAGCTCAGGAGTTTTTTCAGCAGGGCCCTTTGGAAGTGCAGGCGGTTTTCGGCCTGGTCGAACATAATCGAATTTGGCGATTCGACGACTTCATCAGTTATTTCAAGACCGCGATAAGCCGGCAGGCAGTGCATAATCTTGACATTGTCCGGTGCGGACTTTACTAATTCGGCGTTGACCTGAAAAGCTGCAAAATCGGCCTGGCGTTTTTGCTTTTCATCTTCCTGACCCATACTGACCCATGTATCAGTATAGATAATGTTGGCGTCATGAACGGCGGCGCCCGGGTCATTTGTTTGACGGACACAGTCGGCAGATAGTTGGTTTGCCTTTTCTATTGATTCGGCGTCGAGTTCGTAACCGGCCGGAGAGGCAACGACCATTTTCATGCCCAGCTTTGCGCAGGCAAAGGCCAGCGACCGGGCAACGTTGTTGCCGTCACCGATAAATGCAATTTTTTTGTCTTTGAAGTCTTCACAATGTTCTTTGATAGTCAGCACGTCGGCCATTGCCTGGCAGGGATGTGAGAAGTCCGTCAGGGCGTTTATCACCGGGACTGTTGCATATTCGGCCAGTTCGGTAACGGTGCTGTGCTCGAAGGTTCGTGCCATTATACCGCTAACATATCGACTCATGACTCTTGCCATGTCTTTGACTGGCTCGCGCTTGCCGATGCCGCCGATATCTTCGGGCTTGACGTAGATCGCAGTACCGCCAAGGTCTGACATGGCTACCTGGAAGCTGATTCTGGTTCGCAGGCTCGGCTTCTCGAAAAGCATAGCTAAAGTTTTTCCCTTAAGGCATAAGTCCTCCCCATTGCAACTATATAAACTTTTAAGCCTGGTGCTTATTCGCAGCAGCTCTTTCAGCAGGTCGTTCGGACAATCTAATATGGAAAGAAAATGTCTCATTATTCACCCTCTTTCAAAACAGTATCAAGAATCTCAATTGCCTGGTCGATTTGTTCTTTAGTGGCAATCATCGGGGGCATAAACCGCAGAACAGTATTATTAGTGCAGTTTATTCTCACACCCATCTCCAGGCATTTATCGACTATTTCTTTACCCGGGGCGATCAGTTGAACGCCAATCATCAGGCCGATGCCGCGAATACTGTCTATAATAGAATGCTTTTGCTTCAATTGTTCGAGCTTATCTTTAATATATTGCCCCAGCTCAGCGGCATTTTCCAGAAGATTATCTTCTTCTATTGCTTTAATGACCGCCACGCCGGCCGCACAGGCCAGACAGTTACCGCCGAATGTTGAAGCGTGTTTGCCGGGCACTAGAGAGGCGGCTATTTCTTCTCTGGCCATCATAGCTCCTATGGCAACGCCGCCGCCAAGTGCCTTTGCCATCGTTATAATATCAGGTTCAACGTCAAAATGCTGGTATCCGAACCATTTTCCGGTTCTGCCCATTCCGGTCTGGACTTCATCTAAAATCATCACTGCACCGTTTTCATCGCAGAGCCGTCGAATTGCCTGAAGGTATTCGGCGGTAGCAACGTTTATTCCACCCTCACCCTGAATAGGCTCAACTAAAACGGCCGCTACTTCATCACTGAAAGCCGATTCCAGTGCTGAAATATCATTAAACGGTACGTAAACAAAGCCCGGCAGCAACGGCAGGAAGCCTTCATGATATTTAGGCTGGGCGGTCGCGGCTACCGTGGCGAAAGTTCGTCCGTGGAAGCTGCCCTCGGCAGTGATGAATTTATATTTTTCCGGCGAGGTGTGCAGACGTGCCAGTTTCAAAGCGGCCTCGTTGGCCTCGGCGCCGCTGTTGCAAAAGAAACACTTGCCGCCAAAGGCCCGTTCGCTTAATAGTTTGGCTAATTCACCCTGCTGCTCGGAATAGAAGGTATTATCTATATGCAGAAGCTCGCCGGCCTGTTTGCGTAATGCATCAACGACCCTGGGATGACAGTGTCCTATCGCGCTGACGGCCCAGCCGGGGAACATATCCAGTATCTTATTGCCATCAGCGTCATACATGTAGCAACCTTCGCCTTTGACGATAACGCGAGGCAGCCGACCGTAATTAGCGATAACATATTTATCAAACAATTCAATAGTTTCCTGTGTAGTCATAATTTGAATCTCACATATTGTGCTTCGTTGATAAAAGCACTGTTTCTAATTTTCAATTCCTAATTATTTCTGTTCCGATTCCTTTAGCTGTATAGATTTCGAGCAGTAGCGAATGGGCGATTCGCCCATCGATAATATGTGCCTTTTTCACCCCTGCTTCCAGTGCTGTCAGGCAGGCCTCGACCTTCGGGAACATTGCGTCGGTGATAATACCTGCATCTATCATTTCCTTAATCTGTACTTCATTCAGGCTCGAAACCCAACTGTCCGGGTCGTCGATATTGGTTCGTATTCCATGCGTGTCGCTTACGACGACAAGCTTTTCGGCGCAAACTTCGGCGGCGACTTTACCGGCTGCGCTGTCGGCGTTTACATTCAGCTTTCCGCCGGCCTTATCTTTGGCAACCGAGGCGATGACCGGTATGGTCCCATCGGAGCAAAGGGTCTTTAACAATTGACCGTTTACATTCGTAACTTTTCCGACCTGTCCGAGGTCAAGCTTTCGGCCATCTTCGCCGGTTAGTCTCAGCAACTCGGCGAACAATACACAACTACTCAACGAATGCAGTCCCATCGATTCACAACCTGACTCATTGAGCATATCGCAGATGGGAGTATTGATATCGTGCACGAGCGTATGCTCTGCTATTGTCAATGTTCGCTCATCCGTATATCGTCGGCCCTGCACCCATACGGCCTCAAGGCCTGCCTTGTTCATCGCTCTTGTAATGGCCTTTCCACCCCCGTGAACGATGATTGGCTGCATCCCGACCGTTGCCATAAAGGCGATATCGGTCAGCAGCTTTTTTTGCAGAGCGGTATCGTCGAGGATGCTCCCGCCGAGCTTAACGACCACAATCCGCCCGCGGAACTGACGGATATACTCCATCGCCTCAATCAATGCGCCAGCTTTTGCAATAGCTTCTTCCACCTGTCTAATTCCTTAAAATCATACTTAAACAAAGAGGTGAGTGTATGAATGCAGGGCCGATTCGTCAAGTGATATTTGTATGTTATTACTGCAGAAGACGGAGATGTTTCGATTAAAAAAGCCTGGTGCTGTCGAGCAGGAAGTTTATTGGGCCGTCGTTGATGCTGCTGACTTTCATATACTCACCGAATGCCCCTTTTTCGACGACTATGCCCAGTTCGGTAATCAACTCAATGACTTTTTCGTAAAGCTGCTGAGCCGGTTCCGGCCCGGCTGAGGCGTCAAAGCCGGGACGACGACCCTTTCGGCAATCGCCGTGAAGAGTAAAATTGCTGACCAATAAAATCTTTCCGCCAACGTCCTGTACGCTTAGATTCATCTTGCCGGCCTCGTCTGCGAAGATGCGCAGATTCACCAGCTTGTCAGCCATGAACTGGGCGTCCTTTACGGTGTCTTCTTTGCCGACACCGAGATAAACCAGCAGGCCCTTGTCTATTTTGCCGACTTGCCCGCCTTCTACTGTAACTTCGGCCTGCAAGACTCGTTGTATTACTGCTCTCATATTAATTTCCAACTAAAACCACGGCGTCGAGGTAGCTCTTCGAATATGCAGCTCATCCATGACGGCATTGCCTTTATGTGTCACAAGATAGAGAACCAGTTCGGCAATTTCTTCGGGGTGTATCAGCTCATCCTTTTTGATATCCGGCCGGACCGACCCAACCATTTCGGTATCCACACCACCGGGACATAGTAAATGCACACGGACATTCGAGCCTTTAAGCTCCTCAGCCAACGATATTGTCATCCCGCGTAGGGCATGCTTGGAGGAAGTATAGGCGCTTTGAAGTGGATAACCTTTGACGCCAACGACTGATGCTATATTGATGATATGTGCCGAGTGTGATTTTTTTAGCAGGGGCAGGGCTTCTCTGCAAAGGATAAACGGCGCGCGTGCATTTACGTTGATACAGCGCTGCCAGTCTTCGGTTGCGGTATGTTCCAATTTTGCCGAGTGAGTGACGCCTGCGTTGTTAATGAGAATATCGAGCCGACTGAACTTTTCATTCGTTGTTTTAACGAGGCTCTTGATGGATTCTTCTTTAGTCAGCTCAGTAACGACAATCTCCGGTTTTCCGCCTGCTTTGGTTACCTTCTCAGCGACCTCCTGCAATTTCTCGGTTGAGCGTGCAGCTAAGACAACCGTTGCGGCCTCTTGTGCCAATGCAATACTGATAGCTCTGCCAATGCCCCGGCTGGCCCCTGTTACTATCGCGACTTTTGAAGATAATTGCTTTGACATCCTTGTCAGCGCCGACGGCGGGTATTCTGTTGAGATCCTGTTGTGCCCCCTCTTGTACTTCCCCTTGTGCCTCCTCTTGTTGTTTGCCCTCTGCCGGAGCGGGTGTCTTGTTGATATCCTCCACGGGCGCGGGGATCCTGGGTTTGTTGTCGTAGTTTTTGATCTTCCATCTTGAGTAGAAAAGCGTCAAAACGTATTTTTCGGGCCAGTAACAGCCCGTCAATTGCCGCAGTGGTCTTTTTCGCTTTTTCTTCAACAGCAACATCTCTTATGGAAGTAACCTCTATTTTGATTTGCTCGTTCACCGCCTGGGCAAGGTCTGATTTGTCGTCAAAGCTTGCTTGCGCCCATTGGCGTGATTCATTTTCAGCTTCTATATCGACCGGCTGAGCTGTCTGCTGAGATGGTCTCCTTGTTGCGGCCGACCTGCCTCTGGTCGAAGTGCCGCCGCGACCACCGTAAGGGTCTGAAGAACTTCTTCCATAGCCACCAGAGCTGCCATAGCCGCCGGAGCTGCCATAACCACCAGAGCTATCGTATTGTTCGTTTTGTGAACCCATTCCTCTTGCGCTTCTGCCGGAAGTCCGACCTCGGCCACGAGTGCGGGTTGACGTTTGCTGTGTTTGTCTCTGCTCTCTTCTCAGGGTCATAAGCTCTTTGGTGGTTGCTTTGAAACGTTCCTGTCTTAATGTCAATGTGCTGGCAATTGCCTCTGTTGTTTTTTGGGCTTTTTCACTAACAGAAACTGTTCGTATTAAATTCATCTCATCTTCGAATTGCTTTTGTACATATCTTACCAGCATTGTTCTGTTATCGTATCTTGTCTGCTCCCATTGACGCGTTTCATTTTTGCTTTTGACGGCCACATCATCTAATGCCTTTTGAAGTCCTGCAAAGGTCATGATCCTGGCTTTAATCTCGTTCGGGTCGGCAAGTATATCCACCGCAGCAGGCTGAATGGCAGCTCTTGAGCTTCTGGAGCCTCTTGTACTTCTTGTTGGGGCATTTGTCTGCTCCTGATAAGAAGAATATAGATTATCTCCTCCCGGGTAATACCTGTCTCCCATCAGGTCCTGTGGGCTTGGCTCTGTGGCGCCGTTTTTAACCAGTATGTCAATGATTTCTGTATTCCTTCTCTTTTGTGCTATCGTAAGAGCATTGTCACCGCCAGCCATGATATTTACATCGGCCCCCTTTGAAATTAACAGCTCCACTATCTCTTTTTGGCTGGTGTTTACCGCAACGTACAGGGGCGTCTGCTGGCGGTTGTTCGTTGCATTAAGGTCAGCTCCTTTGGTAACAAGCAGTTCGACAATTTCCAGCCGGCGGTTCTGTACCGCCGTGTGCAGTGGTGTCCAGCTCATCCTGTTCTTTAAATTTACATCAGTGCCCTTTGAAAGCAGCGACTGGACCTGGGCAACATCACCGTTGCGTACGGCATCGTGCAGTGTTACATCTGATTTATCGCTTTGCTGCTCTGACCCTCGTCGAGATGGCCTCCTCCCCTCAACGTCGTCGATTAGATATGGGCTGGTTGATGCTGCTGCACTAATATTAGCTCTGCGTTGAAGGCTGTCCTGGCGAGACGGGGGGCTTTCTCTACGGGCTTGCTCTTGTGCAACTGCTTGTGTACCTATAGTGGCCGCCTTAGCCTTCTCCCAGTCGGAGGTCTCCAAGGTAAGGACGCCTGTAATATCCATAGGAGTGATTTTGTCTGGCGTATCCGGACGGGTTATTTTATTCTGTCCTGACATCTGTTGATTTATCTTACTTTTTATGATTAGCCCTGTTGATTCCTGCATCTCTATAAGCCCCTGCTGATTGCCGGTAAATTCAGAACTGCTTGTCATCCCCGGAGAGCCCATTTCCACCGGCTTTGCTTCGGGATTTGGTTTGATGGTGGAAACAACTTCGATGACTGCCACACCATTTCTTCGCTCTTTCAATGTCCATTTGTTTTCGAGAATCATCGCAGATCCGCTTGAGTAAGTAACATTTCTGCTCCAGGAATCACCAATACCGACAGGCTTATCGGGATATATCGCAAATGAATTTTCGATACTTTCTCTAATGGTTTGTTCATCAAGCCATTGGTTCAGACTGTTC
>CBDURK010000158.1:0-6862 GCA_965369645.1 uncultured bacterium
GATATTTGAAGCTGTAAAACTTCTGGTGGAAAAAAACATATCAGGCCTTCCCGTCGTCGATGATGATATGACTTTAACCGGTATTCTTTCAGAAAAAGATGTTGTCGATTTGTTCTACGAACGCGAAGAGGCCGAAGGTAAAACAGTTGGTGACTATATGACGCATCCTGCGGTCTGTTTTGATGGTAATAATGCACTGCTTAACGTATGCAACTTTTTGGGAAAGAACATCTTTAGAAGAGTTCCGGTCACATCAGACGGCAAGCTCGTTGGCATTATCAGCATTAAGGATATTCTCAACTCAGTATTGCAGCTAAGACATGAAAAAGTGGTCGCCGCTAATTAAGAAATAAAAATATTCCCGCATTTATCTTACGCCGGCAACTCACAAATCACGTTCGTAGGATTCTTCACTATGGATTTGGACATTCCTCCTGTAATCCGTTGTGCCGTCGTCGGAACCCATTTTGTCTAATTTTCTCTGTGCCAAAAAGATTTTAACGGCGGTAGTTCCACAGCCCAGACCGACGACGAAGAATACTATAGAGGCAAGTATCGCAAATAAATCCCGCAGAATATAAACCAGAAATCCGAATCCTATTAGCAGCAGCCCCGTGATAAAAAGTCCTGCCGCAAAGTTCCTGGACGCTTGAGAGATTGCATTTGTGTAAAAACGAAAACTCATATTCGTATCTCGTTAAGTACCAAAAGTTTGGAGTGCCTAAAGTGCCTAAAGTTACGGATTATTTTTTCCACTTTAGGCACTTTAGTTCACTTTAGGCACTCTTCTTGTTAGTACATTCCGCCGCCGCCACCTGGAGGCATCGGAGGAGCTTCCTTCTTTTCAGGAATCTCGCTTACTATCGCGTCAGTCGTCAAAAGCAGCGAAGCAATCGAGGCCCCGTTCTGCAGTGCGGCTCTTTCGACCTTCGTCGGCACAATCACGCCGAACTTAATCATATCACCGTACTGCTTGCGCAGTGCATCGTAGCCGAAGTTCTTGTCCTTGCTCTCCATAACTTTCTGGGCCACAATCGAGCCGTCCAGCCCTGCGTTCTTAGCGATTTGCTTAATCGGTGCAACCACTGCTCTTCGAACAATATCAACACCTATCTTCGCGTCACCGGTCGCCTTGACCTTATCAAGTGCAGGCAACGCTCTCAGCATCGCAACTCCGCCTCCGGGAAGAATACCTTCCAAAGCAGCCGCTCTGCAGGCATGAAGGGCATCTTCGACACGCGCCTTCTTTTCCTTCATCTCCGCCTCAGTCGCAGCACCGACATTAATCTGTGCCACACCGCCGGCCAGCTTCGCCAGTCTTTCCTGAAGTTTTTCAACATCATAATCACTGGTCGTGTTTTCAATCTCGTTCTTAATTTGTTCGATTCTTCCCCTGATGGCTTCCGTGCTGCCGCCGCCTTCGATAATCGTCGTTGAATCCTTATCGATAGTAATGCGTTTGCCTCTGCCAAGCTGCTTCAGCTCGATGTTCTCCAACTGAAGTCCAAGGTCCTCGAAAATAGCCTCGCCACCGGTCAGTGTGGCAATATCACTCAGCAGCGCCTTTCGTCTGTCACCAAAACCGGGCGCCTTCACCGCGGCGACCTGAAGTATGCCGCGCAGCTTATTGACAACCAGTGTAGCCAATGCCTCGCCCTCAACGTCTTCGGCGATGAGCAGCAAAGGCTTGCCCTGCTGGGCAACTTTCTCAAGCAGGGGAATAAGTGACTTGATAGAGCTTATCTTCTTCTCGTGAATCAGAATATACGGCTTTTCAAGAACGACCGTCATATCCTCCAGGTTGTTAACAAAGTGCGGGCTAAGATATCCCTTATCGAACTGCATACCCTCGACCAGATCAACTACCGTATCCAGCGACTGACCCTCTTCGACGGTGATGACACCGTCTTTGCCGACCTTGTTCATCGCCTCTGCCAGCTTCTTGCCGATTTCAACGTCCTGGTTCGCCGAACAGGTCGCGACCTGTTCGATTTGCTTGGTTGACTCGATGGGGATGCTCTTATTCATTAATTCGTTTACGATGGCCTCAACACCTTTTTCAATACCGCGTTTTACCTGCATCGGATTGGCGCCGGCGGTAATATTTTTGAGACCCTCGTCGAAAATGCTCTCTGCCAAAATCGTCGCCGTCGTTGTCCCGTCACCGGCAACGTCAGAAGTCTTCGAGGCAACCTCCTTGACCATCTGAGCACCCATATTCTCGTATGCATCTTCCAGTTCAATCTCTTTGGCCACCGTCACGCCGTCCTTGGTAACGGTCGGCGAACCATACGATTTTTCCAAAATTACATTTCTGCCGCACGGACCAAGTGTGATCTTGACCGCTTTTGAGAGCTTGCTCACACCTTTCTGAATAGCTGCGCGTGCGTCAGTGCCAAATGCTATCTTTTTTGCTGCCATATTATTCTCCTGTTTTTTAGGTTATCGTTTTCTCTGTGTGCTTTCATTATCTGCTGACGCTTACTTTTCTATCACGGCCATAATATCCGACTCACTCATAATCAGATACTCTTTACCGTCTATCTTTACATCCGTACCGGCGTAGCTTGTGAAAAGCACATTATCACCCTTCTTAACCTGCAATTTCCTTACCGTCCCATCGTCGAGCACTGTACCATCACCAACACTTACGATTTTACCTCTTTGCGGCTTCTCTTTGGCGCTGTCCGGCAGGACTATCCCGCCCCTTGTCATGGCTTCCGCTTCGAGACGCTGAACAAGCACCTTATCTGCTAATGGTCTAATCTTCATTTCGTAATTACTCCTTTCGAAAAAGTTCTTAATTTTCTTTTTTCTATTTTAGGTTTATTACACAATTTATTGTTTCTTTTCGCTCACTGCGCGAAAATATCGCTTCTATACTTCTTTATAAATAATCTGTTCAGTTGTTCTTGAAGAACGCCCATATCAACCGGCTTGTCAATCACGCTGAAAACATCCAGCCGCAACGCTTTGCCTAACAAAGATTCACCCGTCGCACTGCTCAAAAGAATGCACGGCAGCAGCGGATAATCCATTCGGATAATTTTTATCGTCGCCAGCCCGTTGGAACCCTCCGAATCCATATCCACAATCGTCGTATGAATCCGTTTTCTCTCGATAATATTAACGAACTGACTCGCGTCCTCAGCCACTAACAGATTAATGCCCCTCGGCCGAAATATACTGCGCACCGCCTCCGGCCATGCCCAGCTCGCTTCACTGGCAAGTACGTTAACCTCTTCAAGTTGTGATAGATTCGAGACCATATCCATATATCAGAAGTGCAAATAGCGTGCCAATTACCGTTTTATACGACTTTATAAGCGCAAACGCTGTATTTATAAGCAGTTAAAACATTCCCCACAACCACCCCACAACCTGCCAAAATCCCCAAAATCCACAATTCCCTCTGCCAACCTGACAGGATTCGATATACTCAAAATGTTTTCTACAAAGCAATTTGAATAATGAAAAAAACAGACAAGTTTGATAGTATAAAACTACAGAAATATACATTGATAACGAGTTGAAATATCATGGAGAACTTCTACAAATGAATACAAAATTATCAATACTGCTTTATATTGTATTAGTAACTACGTTGCTTAATCACCCACCTGCCCTGGCTCAGAAACAGCCGGTTGACTATGTCGATCCGTTCATTGGCACCTCGACATCCAGATGGATGCTCTATCCTGGCCCTTCCATGCCGTTTGGGATGGTGAAGTTGAGTCCTGACAATCGAAAGCACGCCTGGAAAGGCGGATACGAGTACAACATCGAGAACATCATGGGCTTTAGCCATATCCATTCGTGGATCATGGGTGGACTATTGGTAATGCCCACAGTGGGCGAGTTGAAAACCACACCGGGCACCGAAGAGAATCCCGAGCAGGGATATCGCTCTCGCTTTAGCCATGATACAGAAGTCGCCTCACCCGGCTACTACGCCGTCACCCTGGACGACTACGACATCCGCGCCGAACTGACAAGCACCACCAGGTCCGGATTCATGCGATACACCTTTCCACAGTCTGACAAAGCCAGGATTCTCTTCGACCTCAAATTCCCCGCCGAGTTCGAATACGACGTACAGTGGGCCTATATCCGAAAAATCAGTGACCGCCAGATCGAAGGTTTCTCAAAGCAGCGCACGGACGACGGATTTTGCAGTCTGCAAAACGAATATGTCGTTCATTTCGTGATTCAGTTCAGTAAGCCCTTTCGTTCCTTCGGAACATGGAACAACGGTGATATTCAGCACGATACATACGAAGTCCACGGCGTGAACGACATCGGCTGTTTTGTCGAATACGACACCGACGACGGTGAAGTCATAAAGGTCAAGACCGGTATCTCCCTGGTGAGTACGGAGCAGGCCCGGCTGAACCTCACTGCGGAGACCGGGCACTTCGGATGGGATTTCGACGCGGTGCGTGCTCATGCGCGCAAAACATGGAATGATCTCCTCGGCACAATCCGGGTTGAGGGCGGGACGGAAAAGGACCGGATAAAGTTCTACACCAACTTCTATCGATCTTATGCAGCGAGAACTATCTGGAGCGATGTCAACGGAAAGTACATAGATATGAACGAACGTATCTGCCAATTGGACGATCCAGCCTTGCCGGTTTTAGGCTGTGACGCATTTTGGAACACGTTCTGGAACCTGAACATGCTATGGGCCTTGGCCACGCCGGACATCGCAAACCAGTGGGTCGCCTCGCTGTTGGAAATGTATGACCGCGGCGGCTGGCTGCCCAAGGGGCCAACCGGCGGAGAATACTCCAGCATCATGGTGGCGTCACACGAAGTGGCGTTAATCAATAGCGTTTTTCAAAAAGGAATCCGCAATTACGACGTGGCCAAAGCGTACGAGGCCATCAGGCACGTCCAGACAACCACCGGCCGAGCACATCCCGGCGGCGGACTCGTCGGCAACCGCCAGCTCGAACCCTACATGCGGCTCGGTTATGTCCCCCATGGCCCCGGAACCACAAAGCACCACTTCGGCACCAAAGAAGAAGGACCCGTCTCCAACACCCTGGAATACGCTTTCGACGACTGGAACGTCGCCCAGATGGCAAAAGCTCTTGGCAAAGAAAAGGATTATCAGCTCTTCACCAAGCGGGCCTACAACTACAAAAACGTCTTCGACATCGACACAGGTTACGTTCGCCCCCGGCTCGAAAACGGACAGTGGGCCGACCCTAAGAGCAGGTACGGCGACCAGGTACGACACGATTCCTGGGTTGGCATGGGATTCATCGAGGGCAGTGCCTGGCAATACACATGGTTTGTCCCCCACGACGTCGCCGGACTCATCAAGTTGATGGGGAAAGATGAATTCAACAACCGGCTCGAAGAGGGATTCGTTAAGTCTCGCAAGAGCAACTTCAACGCCACCGGAGATCTCTTCGCACACTACCCGATCAATCATGGCAATCAACCCAACATGCAGGCGGCATACCTCTTCAACTATTCCGGCCAGCCATGGAAAACTCAGAATTGGGCAAGGGAGATTATGGACAAATACTACGGCGATAACCCGCTTAACGGCTGGCCCGGCGATGAAGACCAGGGGCAAATGGGTGCCTGGTTTGTTATGAGCGCCATCGGCCTCTTCCAGATGGAAGGCGGCGGTTCCGTAAAGCCCTTCTATGAAATCGGCAGTCCGTTATTCAGCAAAATCACCATCCTTCTCGATAAACGATATTACCCAGGCAAAACCTTTGTCATCGAGGCAAAAGACTGCTCACAAAAGAACCGATACATCCAGTCAGCTAAATTAGATGGCAAGCCTCTCTCAAAATGCTGGTTCTACCACAGCGACCTCATTAACGGCGGCTCGCTCGTTCTACAAATGGGACCAAAACCAAACCGCTCATGGGCCAGCACCCCAGCCGACGCCCCACCTTCGATGTCCACCCAGCAACAGTAAACTCAAAATTAAATTGCCGGCGGCAATCTCAATCTTGACAATACGAAAATCGTTCATTTTCTTAACCGGTAGGATGGACTTCAGCCGTAGGATGGGCTTCAGCCCATGCTGCTGTTTGTCATCCCAACCGAGCAAAAGAAATAGGCAAAGAATGTCATTGCGAAAGAGCCGTAGGCGACTGCGGCAATCTCAATCTTCACGATATGAAAAACGTATATTTTCTTAAAATTGCAGCCCGTAGCGATGGGCTTTAGCCCATGCTGTTCTGTGTCATCCCGACCGAGGCGCAGCCGAGTGGATGGATCTGGCACACAAAATTACATCTGTAAACGACTAAAAAAGCAAGCCATCAATTCTAAAATCCCCCTCAATTCCAATCATCAATAGTAAATAATCATTAATCAATCGAAAGGGCCTGCTCCATCATTTTGTTATTCTCGGCAATCTCGTCTTGACATTTTCCGGCTGGTTGCTCAAAAGGCACAAAATGCTGTAGATAATCTACTCGGATGGGGTTTGATTATTATGAAGCGACCTAATGTCTGCTTTATTTGTCTCTTCTATCTCAGAAATCCAATCCATCAGCCACTTTGCTAAATCGGTCGCCGAATAGAATCCCAGTCCGATCGAATCCATATGTTGTATGCCTTCATCGGAAAGCAAGTTTTTCGATAAAAGCTCTATGCAAATCGTAATAACATACATATCGGCCAAGTTATGAAATATATCTCGTAGGTTGGTTACCTTATCTTTAAAAAACTGTGGAACAGCACTCTTATCTTCAACAGTTATTACACCACGCCCAGAAACATCCTTATAAACCGGTGCTTTTATAGCTACGTCTAATATCCTTATATGAATGTCAGAAAGTTCTCCGATTAGTCTACACGCTGTTTCGGCCTGATCCCATTCACACTG
>CBDURK010000159.1:0-6853 GCA_965369645.1 uncultured bacterium
GTCTTTTCGTCTAATTCGATACTTTTAATTTTGTTGTTTTTCTTATTCATAATCACTAATAAATAGTATGTACTACTAATTGTCAACAATGTTTTTAATTTTTTTAAAATATTTTCGGATTACTTAATTCTAAATCCTCTTTTAATCGATTATGCCGGAAATTATGCGTTCTGATAAATAAGATTATAGGAATTTAGAAATGACTCTGAGCTATTATTTATAAATATAATCCAAAAGCGTGCTCAAATATATGTATTCTCAAAAATGACGGCCTTTACATTACCAACGCCCCTGCCCGGTGGTTTCTAAAACCGTCTGCCACAGATGGCCCTCAGGATCAACCTTCTTTTTCTTCAGGATAGTAAGTGATATGGGGATATGAACAAAGTATTGATTCCAGTACCCAACCACCATATTTGTCCGGCCTGACATGCCCGCGTGGACTGCATTTTGCCCGAGTAATACGCAAAAAGCCGCGTCGTTCGAATCGGTTGGTAAGCTGCGAATCATATAACTGGGATCGATATATTTCAAGCTGACCGGCTTATTCTTTTCTGCAAAATACTGTTTTATTCTTTCTTTCAAAATAAGTCCAATATCCTTATGTACGACATTACCAGAAGCGTCTTTCTTTTGAATATCGCTTAATGCTGTAATCTGTTGGCCTACGCCCTCAGCCACAACTATCACCGCGTGATGTTTTTTATCTAACCGTTTTTCCAGTGCCCGCAAGAATCCGTTCTTCCCTTCCAGAACAAACGGCGCTTCAGGAATAAAGCAGAAGTTCACATCACTATTCGCCAATGTGGCGTAAGCGGCAATAAAACCCGAATCTCTACCCATCAGTTTTACTAATCCAATACCGTTCCAGGCGCCTTTGGCTTCCGCATGTGCGCAGTGAATTGCCGGCCGCGATGCTTCGACGGCCGTCGAAAAGCCAAAAGATTGCTCTATGCCGCAGATGTCATTGTCGATTGTTTTTGGAATTCCGATAACCGAAATATTTAGCCCCCTCTTCTTGATAGCGGTATTAAGGTCGTGTGCCCCTCGAAGTGTACCGTCGCCACCGATGATAAAAAATAGTTCGATACCCATCTTTTCCAGGGTATCAACCATATCATCGGACTCCTGCGGGCCTCGGGAAGATGATAAAATATCTCCACCTTCAAGATGAATTTCATCTACCGTGTCAGGCGTTAGTAAAAGAGGCTCCTTGGGAGCTTTGGATGTTAGACCCATATATCCGTAACGAAAACCATAGACTGCTTTAACGTTATATTGCCAGAGCAGGCTGAGAGTGATGGTTCGTATAACATCGTTAAGGCCGGGACACAATCCCCCGCACGTCACGATTCCACAGGTTAGTTTTTCCGGCTCAAAGAATATATTCCGGCGTGGTCCCGCCCTCTCGAACATCGGAGGTTCTTTTCCACAGTCGTTGGATGTTTTCAGGTCCTCAGAATGTGTGTACAGTAGCACCTTCTCACTATCATCGATAAAACCGCCCCCCCCTTTTGCCAGGGGTGAATCTATCTTTGGCGGGCCAAGTGTATCAATTGCTAAATCAGGTAATTCGTCCGGTTTTAAGCTAAAGGCGTCCATTTATTGTTTACTCCAGAATTACGACCCACATTGCCATATCTCCTTCACTTTTACTACGTGAATTTAAATGCTCAGATTGCTATTATTTACCTTACAAATAAACAACTTGCCAGTAAAAAGTCCCCGCAATCTGATTTAGGAAGGGTTTTGGATTATTATCCACTTTTGAACTGAATCAACAGCCCTCTGGGCAGTTGCTCGTTTGCTCAGAGGGCCGAGGTGTTAAATGTTGTAGGGAACCTATAAAAATGATTTTTTATAGGTTCCCTGTGTTTATCCGTAAAACTTACGGTATTTCCCATGCAAGCTCTTCCATTGATTCCTGTAATTGTGCCTTGACGTCTTCGAGTATTTTCTTTGTTTGCTCTATTTTCTCTTTTGTGGCTTCGGGAATGTTCTCTGCTGATTCATCTATCACATGGGGTGTTATAAACACAAGCAGTTCGCTGTTTGTCTGTTCAATGGAATTGTGTCGGAACAGCCCACCTATCAAAGGTAAATCACCAAACAGCGGAACCTTGCTTATCACAGTGCTGTCCTTCTGGAACAGGATACCGCCGAGCAGAAGTGTCTGATTGTCCTGTACGATCATGTTCGTCCGGGTTTCCATAGTGCTCCTGACCGGCTGGTTGTTCACAAGGTTTGCTGTAAGCGAAGAAATCTCGACATTGATTATCATATCAACCTTGTTCTCAGGAGTAATACTTGGACGGGCACGCAGTTCCATACCCACTTTCTCATAATCAATGTTCTGGCTGGTGGTCTGATTTGTTATTGATTCGCTACCTAAGAATGCAACTTCACTACCCTTGAAGAATTTTGCTTCCTCATTGTCCTTTGTCCAGAGAGTCTGCTGGTTCAGAATCTTGGCATTGGTTGTCTTGATGAGAAAATCAATCAGGGCATAAACATCTGTTCCAACACCGATAAGTGTACCCGAGCCACCTGTTGCTGCAACACCCGAGGCCGGAGATATTATACCTCCTGTCGTACCATTGACTCCTAAATTCGTCAGATTACCCAGCGCCAGAATTGCATTTTCACCTATTGAGCCAAATGCTTCAGGATTCGTTGATAACTCGACACCCAGAGAAGTAACCTTGCTGTGCTCAATCTCAATAATAATCGCCTCCATCATAACCTGTTTGCCTGGCACATCCAGTTCCGCGATCAGTTCTTCTATCTCGTCCATGAACTCCGGTGGAGCGAGGGTCAAAATTGACTTGGTATGTGGTTCCGGTACGAAGCGAATCCTGCCGATAACGTTACTGATTGGCATCTCATTAATACCGCCTCGAGCACCGGATCCCGACCAGGGCGGCGTATAAGTATCTTCCTCTGACGAAGTGTCGCCCTGGTTGGAAGTATTACTACTACTGTCATCCGGATCATCCATCGATGACGATTCGCTCAATCCTTGTTCGGTCAGTCGAATCCTGGCCGTTTGCCCCGCTTCGACGAACATTGCGTTAAGGCGTTCGCTCAAGTCTTCGGGGTCTGCATATTTAAGTTGTATGACATTGGGCACTTCCGCCATCTCCTGTCGGTCAAGGTCGAGTATCAGTTGCTCAATGACATCGTATGCTTCGGGAATCTTGCTTATTACGATTATCTTTTTCGTCTGCGGTACCTCCTCGAAGGTCAATTGGCCATAGAGCGGCCCAATAATCTTTGCCTTTTCCTCAGTACCTCTGCCAAATAAAAGATCGTAGATATTCATTCCTCCACCGCCTTCTTCGGTGAAAAGCTTTCTGAGCAGTTCAGCCATCTGAACAGGGTCGGAATTATGTAGCTCAATTATCCTCGGCCTGACTTGATCCACATCCAGTGGGACATCCCATTCTTCTATTTGCTTTCTTACTTTTGACATATTCTCAGCCGAGGCAATCACAGTTACCTGCTTGAGTGTGGCGTATGATATTACTTTTACTGTATCGGCCGACATTGAGCTGCTTCCCCCCCGACTGGCAAAGTTATATATAGAAACCCTGCTACCGGCGCCGTAAGGGCTGGTTGCGGAATAAAGTTCTTCTATTTTTTCCTTGATTACATCAGGGTCGGCGTGTTTTAAATTGAAATGCTCCGTTTTGAATAGACCTGTCGGAATATCTATTTCTTGAATAAGGTTTTTAACCATTGTACGCATATCTTCCCTGCCGTAGATGACAATCTGTCTTGCCTGTACTAACGGCTGAATAAGAACACTCGCCGTCAGTTCTGAGCCCGGCATCTGCTGCATCGCTTCATTAAGACGCTCCGCAACCTCGCTGACATCAGCGTATGTGATTGAAACGGTTTCATGTTCTGATTTGACTGGCTCCTCTTGGTCAAGCTTATCTATCCACTCGCTAATCATTTTCATATCTTCAGCAGACGCCCGTGCAATAATCCACTTACGTTGCGGCTCCGGGATAAGCACGACTGGCTGGTCGCTTGGCCCAATCAAAACAGATGTTGATGAGCCGCCCCTGGAACTGCCTCTATATCCGCTGCTGCGACTTGAATAACTGCTCCTGCTGCTTCGACCGTAACTACTGCTCCGGCCGTAATTGCTGCTTCGACCAATACTCCTTGAACTCGTGCCGGCATCGCCGCTTATAAGCATCCTCAGCAATTGAACAATCTCCGATGGATCACCGTTGCGAATTTCAAAAATGTCTGTAACAGTTTGCTCGGCTTCGGGAACATCAAATTCTCTAATAATCGTTTCGATTCGCATCAGTTTCTCGACCGTATCGATTACTACAAGATTGCCCGTAGTTTCATCGGCACTTACATAACCGGTCTCGCTAAGCAGAGGTCCGACAATCTGGCTCATCTGCGAGGGACTGTAGTTTTTTAACTTAAAGAACTTTTGAACTACCTGATTTTTATTTTCAATTGTTGAAAGTGGTTCATCAACATAAACCGTAGGTACTGCCCTGTCGAGTTTATCAATCCACTCGCCAATCTTCTTTAAATCTTCAGCCGTAGCTTTTGCTATAATCCAGTTGTAAGTAGGCTGCGGAATAAGCAAAGCCGGCGTCCGGCTCGTTCCTACATTGACCGATTGTGCCGTCCCTCCTGAGCTTTTACTTTTGCTGCTCGAACTTGGCCTTTGCATAGAGAAAGGTCCGCGTCCCCGGCTGGGACCCCTGATACTACTACTGCTGCTGCTGCTGCTGCCGTCGCCTAATAATGTCTGCAGCAGCTCAACCATCGCCGTTGGATCACTGTGTTGAATTTCAAATATCTGTGTTATGATTTCCTCAACTTCGACCACGTCAAACTGTTTGATTATCGTGCTGATGCGCATCAGGCTCTTGACCGTATCAATTATAAACAGGCTGCCTGTGCTTTCATCAGTGCTTACGTAGCCGTACTCACCCACCAGCGGCAGAATAATCTGACCCATCTGCGAAGGACTGTAGTTTTTCAACTTAAAGAACTTTTGAACTTCTTGGTCTTTGTTTTCCACCATCGCAAGCGGATAATCTTCCGATATTGTGGGTACCTCACCCAGCTTTGCTTCTGATATGGGTTTAAGGAAAATCGTGCCGTTGGTCTGCTCGGCAATATAACCTTTAATACGCAGCGCACTATAAATCATTGCCAGGGCCTTGCTTCTTGGCAGCTTCTCAGGTGAGTATATGGTTATTTTCTGTTTCAGTGACTCATCAGTGGGAATAATCACCTTGCCGGTCCAGGTCGCGAGCTTCTCGATAATGATTTTCATTTCCACATTTTTGAGATTCAGGTTTTCCATCGGCTCGTTTGGCTCAATAGCCTTACCCTGCTCGGTAATAACAGCAGTTCTTATCTGGCCCCTAACATCATCTGGCCCTCTTGAATCACCTGCGGCAACTGCCTTTGGAGGTTTGCCAACAACGTCCCCTGGTTTTTCGGGCTTGCTAACTTCAGAGGCTACTTCAGTCTTGTCTGCGGCATCCGGCTTTTGAGCTTCAACGGTTTTCTCCGCTTCAGCAACTACTTTGGCTTCAGTTGGTTGTTCTGCTTGTCCTGATATCGGAGGATCAGGGACAAAACCTACCCTCCAGATAATAAGAACCGCCGCAATACCAACTACCACTGATATTATTGATTTTAACCAGTCCATTTTTCTCACCTCATTATTAATTGTTTTCCTGTTCTCTATTTTGTCTGCCGCCTGGTCTGCCTCTGCCGCCTTCTCCATCACCTCCCGGCCGCCTGCCGCCCATTCTTTCACGCATCTGGGCTCTTTCCTCATCAGACATACTCTCAAATCGCTCCCTCATTTGTCTTCTTTGCTCTTCCATCTGTGCTCTTTCTTCTTCGGACATATTTTGAAATCTCTCCCCGCCCCCTCGACGCCTGCCGCCCATTCTTTCACGCATCTGGGCTCTTTCTTCATCTGACATATTCCCAAATCGCTCTCTCATATTCCCCCTTCCCTCTTCGGCTCCTGTTCCGGCTTCGATTCCTGGGCCGGTGGGACGGTTGGCAAGTCGCTCACCACCTCCGGCTCTGGGAGCTGGCGCTTTCTGTGCCAGCTCCTGTGCAAGTTTCTCTGCGTCACTTAGTTTTTCGACCTTCTTGACTACTTTAGGTGTAGTTGTTTCTTCGGATTTTGCTACTTCAACTACCCCTCTCGCACGGTGGAATCTAACTTCCCTTACGCAAATTCCGATTACAAAGGATCCAAAAAGCACCGCCGCCCACACTATTACAAATATTAGTACTGTTCCTGATCGTTTCATTTTGTTTTCCTCACTTTAATCCTTTTTATAATTATCTACCACCTCGTCGTCCGTCACCTGAACCTCGTCCCCCGCCTGGAGGTCGTCCTCCACCACCCATCATTCTTTCGCGCATTTCGTTTCGGAACTTTTCTCTTTCGGCTTCCGACATATTCATATATCTTTCTCTTCTTTCCTGCATTTCAGCTCTGAATCTGTCCCTTTCTGGCTCAGACATATTTTGGAATCTTCCCATCATTGACCCCATGCCACCCCCGGGTCTGCCTCCGGATCCGCCTCCGGATCCTCCCTGGGATTGAACTGTAACCATTTGCGCACTTCCTCCGCCTTCTGGTCTCGCAGGCCCCCCTCTGGCCGTTGCTCTTGAACCCCTCGGTCCGCCCGGCTGCGAAGAACTTTTTGCATCCATAGGAGAAAAGGTTTTTTTCTTACCGTCCCATTCGATAGTCACTTGCGTAGCCTCTATTGAGACTATCGTTGCGTCTCCCACTTTAGCACCGACTTTATACAGCTTGTCCTTTATTATCACTTCA
>CBDURK010000160.1:0-6801 GCA_965369645.1 uncultured bacterium
ATGCCGGGCGTAAAACATGCTCCGGATGCATACTGTTACCGATGCCCTTTTCATAAAACCTATCCCGAGTGTAACATCGATTGCGTTGAGTATATCGAGCAGATGATAGAGCTGGAAGGCGGCTCCAACAAAGTGGCGGCCGTAATTGTCGAACCGATTGTCGGTTCCAACGGCATCATTCCTCCTCCTGAAGGATATTTCCCAAGACTCAGAGAAATTTGTAATAAATGGGACGTTGTCCTCATTGTCGATGAAACGATGACCGGTCTCGGCAGGACCGGTGAGATGTTTGCGATAGAGCATTATGACACTGTTCCTGATATCATTGTGATGGGCAAAGCACTCGGTGTTTATTGCCCACTCACGGCTACGATTTTCAGCAGTAAGATTGCCGAAGTTTTTGAAAATAATGTATTTGGTCACGGCCAAAGCTTTTCCGGGCATGCGCTGGCCTGTGCTGCTGCTCTGGCCAGTATCAATGTCTTGAGCGAAGAGAGGATACTCGATCGCGTTAAAGAGATGGGGCAGTATCTGGGCAACCGTCTGAATTCGCTCAAGCAAGTTCACCAATCGGTTGGAGACATTAGAGGCATCGGTTTGTTTTGGACGATTGAACTGGTGAAGAACCGACAAACGAAGGAATCGTTCAGGAAACAAACGGAGAAATATTCCCACAATGTTGTCACGGAAATCTCCGAATATTTACTCAAGAAAAAGAATATTTATATACCCGCGGATAAATTTGGGATATGGATTGTTCCTCCGTTGATTGTCAAAAAGGAAGAAATCGATTTCATTGTCGATTCTATTGATGAGGCACTTAAAATAGCAGATGATAAGGTTATACAATAATTCCACTCGACACAGTTGATGGAACGCAACATAACCTATCATAAATACTGTTTGTTTCTATGAATCTTTTGACTTAAATTACTGTTTCAAATAGTATGTGTTTTGAAAAATTTAATTGGTTTTATATTATAAGGAGGTATTAGTGAGAACTGCCCATATTTGTCTAACCATAATGTATTGTTGCGTTATCTTCGCATCTACAGGTTGCACGCCATCCAATCTTCAAGATAATGAGTTATCTGCTTTTGAAAAAGGAAAGAAATTTAGCTGGCCAGAGGGAAAACACGGTGCCATCAGTGTTACTTTTGACGATGCCCGATTTAGTCAGATCGACAATGGCCTGCCTATACTTGATAAATACGGCGCCAAAGCCACTTTCTATGTTTCGATTCCCTCTATGGAAAAACGGCTGGATGCATGGAAGAAAGCTGCCGCCAATGGCCACGAAATCGGCAATCATTCACTAACTCATCCCTGCTCCGGCAATTTTTCATTTGCTCGTGAAAGAGCTTTGGAAAATTACACGCTCAATAAGATGCAGTATGAATTGGAAGAATCAAATATTATTATCGAGCGTTTGCTCAACGTTAGACCTGTCTCATTTGCCTATCCCTGTGGACAGAAATTTGTCGGGCGGGGACAAAATCTTAAAAGCTATATACCGCTAGTGGCAGAGAAATTTTTAACCGGGCGAGGCTGGATGGACGAGTGGTCGAATGATCCGACTTTTTGCGATATGGCACAACTGATGGGTGTGGAGCTGGACGGCAAGGATTTCGAGCAGGTCAAACAGTGGATAGATAAAACAACGGCAAATGGTGGCTGGCTGGTTTTTTGCGGCCACGAAATCGGCGAAGGAGGACGCCAGACTACTCGTTCATCAACTCTAAAGGCTCTTTGTGAATATGCTCAGGACCCGGCAAATGGCCTATGGCTTGATACCGTCCAAACGGTCGCCGGTTATATCGTTAAGCAACGTACCGGCACGATAGATTGATTAGAAGCATTTAGCCAGTAAAACGAATCAAATAAGGAGGCTGAAAATGACCACTCAAAATATCACAAAAAACACAGAAAAACAAAGTATCACCCGCCGAAATTTCTTAAAAACAAGTTGTATAGCCTTGTCCGGCGCAGCAACCGGCTTCGGGACGCAGAGGCTCCTGGGTAAAGAAAGACCAAAGTCAACGGAAATTCCGAACATAAATCCGGGATACATCGGACCTCAATTCTTCGACAGACATGAAGAGGAAGCTCTGATGGAGGTATTGGAATCCAGATCTCCTTTCCGCTATTGGGGATCGGGCAAACCAACTAAAGTGCTGCGTTTTGAAGAAAATTTCGCTAAATATATGGGCGCCCGCTTTGCACTCGGCGTCACCTCCGGTACAGCGGCCCTGGATTGTGCAGTGACAGGTCTCGGTATCGGGCCGGGTGATGAAGTGATTGTTCCGGCCTACACATGGTGGTCGGATTATACTTGTGTGGTCCAAGCTGGAGCCTTACCGGTATTCGCCGACATCGACAGCACACTTAATCTCGATCCCATGGACTTCAAACGAAAGATAACTCCTCGCACGAAGGCCGTCATTGCCGTACATTTACTTGGCGGGTTATGTGATATGGACCCAATTATGGAAATAGCCGGTAAAAACGGTGTTGCGGTACTGGAGGATTGTGCGCAATGTGTCGGCGGCTCTTATAAAGGAAAAACATTGGGTTCCATTGGTGATGTGGGTATTTATAGTTTTCAGGTCAATAAAATGATTACCTCGGGCGAAGGCGGCGCACTGGTAACGAGTAATCCGCTAATTTATGAACGCTCTGCGCGATTCCACGATATGGGCACTATAAACCGGCTTTTTCTTGATCGTTCGGGCCCCAGCCAGGTACAAACATTTGCCGGGGAGAACTTCAGGATGAATGAGTTTACCGGAGCCGTACTTGGGGCACAGTTGTCCAAGCTCGACTCCATGCTTGCTCAACTGCGCCGTAATGCAGAATCTGTATATAATGGCATTAAAAACCTGTCCGGCATTCGCCTGCGGCACCGTCCCGATCCGAAAGGCGATATCGGTTACGGCGTTTATTTCGAAATAAAGGACAAAGCAACACGAAACCGATTCATCGAGGAATTGAGGAAACGAAGAGTCCCGGCATCACCTCTATCGGGATCTGTTATGCTGCCCGTCCAGGAATCCGTAATCAACAAACGAACGCGACATCCCAACTGGCCATCTTTTAACAGCCCCCGGGGAAAGGAAATGAAATATGGCCCGGACTGTTGCCGTCAAACACTGGGAGTATTCGACCGTTTCGTCCAGATACGCATGGGCGCGAAATACACCCAGCGTATCAATGACTATATCATTGCTTCTATCCGTGAGGTTCATAATTCTCTCGCGTGATTGTCCATAAGAGAAGCAACCGCTGAGTTGATTAATAGTAACCAATATTTTGATAGATATGATTTCTCTGACGAAAGGAAATACTGATGATTGATTATATGAAGCGACGCAGCTTTCTAACAGGATTTGCAGCTTTATGTGTGGCCCCTCATCTTGGTGTCAGTGCAGAAATCAAGCGAGTAAACCTGAAAATCACAAAAGTGGAAATTCTCCAGATAACCGGTAAAAACAAAAGAAAGATGCTTTACTTGAAAATCCATACTAACGAAAGCCTTACAGGTCTCTACGGCCCAATTGACAACGAAGCAGCCATGTTTGTTGATCGATTCTTCAGGCGACGCTTAATCGGTAAGGATCCTCTCGCCTATGAAGCATATTGGGACAGTATGTTTCGAGCAAGCCGGCATTCGCGCGGCAGTCACTACATCATGGGACTCAGTGCCGTTGACAATGCCCTCTGGGACCTGCGAGGCCGCATCTTCGGCTTGCCTGTTTATCGGCTTCTCGGCGGTTCGCGAAATAAGCTAAGAGCCTATGCCAGTTGTCTGGGATTCTCACAGGAACCATCAGCTCTGCAAGCAAAAGCCCGAGAATTGAAACAGCAGGGATATCAACATCAGAAATGGTTTGTGCGGGACCGCGGCCCCAGCTTTGGCCCCGCCGGTGTTGAAGAGGATGTGAAAGTTGTTCGTCTGCTTCGCGAGGCCGTGGGCGATGATGTGGACCTCATGTTCGATGCATTCTGGCAATGGGATCTTCAGTATGCCTTAGCCTGGACAAGGCGGACAGAACAATATCATCCGCGATGGATAGAAGAGCCTTTTCAGACAGCTAATTTGGATGCCTTCATTGAGCTTAGTCGGGAAACCTCAATCCCGGTTGCAACGGGAGAGCACTTCTACAATCGCTATGATGTCCACAAATTCCTCAAAAACGATGCCATCATGGTGGTTCAGGCCGACCCTGAATGGTGTGGCGGCGTCAGTGAGCTGGTGAAGATATGTACGCTGGCCTCAGTTCATGGTGCCAATGTGATTCCGCACGGCCATAGCCTTCACGCCGCTATGCATGTAGTCGCAAGCCAACCGATAGAAGTTTGTCCTCTTGTGGAATACCTGATTCAGAAAATGAACAGCTACTATGACTTCGAGAAACACCAGCCAAAGCCTGTTAACGGAATATTGGAGCTTTCTGACAGGCCGGGTTTTGGGATTGAATTGGACGATTCCAAAATCGAAGATATCAGGCCGGTATCGTGGCAGCAAACTTGAATTGAGAAAAGCCCAAAATCAGCTATCCAAAAATCTGTCCTTCACGATAAAAGATAAACGTTATGGTTTTCGTGAAAACTTCTGCGCCCGTCTGCCCTGGATATCTCCAAGGTAGAGATTCCCTTTTGAATCCAATGCAATAGCATGAACCCAGTCGAGCTCACCGGATTTTCCTGGAGGGATTGTAGTTTTCTTAAGGGGTACCCGTAACAGGACTTTGCCATCTAAGCTCATCTTCATTAGTATCTGGTCTGTTGGTGGAAGGACAAGCCACTCACCTTCCTCATCCTTCATTGCAGAAGAACCACTGATCCATATCTCATCTTTTTTTGTCATACAAAGTCCCCAGGGGGTAATCGTATCCGCCCATACGGCAAGCAGCTTACCCTTGGTATCGAAGACCTGTACACGAGCGTTCTCCCGGTCGGCAACATACAGCCGATTATGAGAATCCGCTACAATCGAATGAGGCAGTGCAAACTGGCCCGGCCCATTGCCGTCTTGGCCCCACTGGTTTATATACTTACCATTTGCGTCAAAATGAACAACCCTTCTATTACCATATCCGTCGGATACAAAAATGTCACCGGTCGGTAGTATCGCCATATCGGTCGGCTTGTCGAAGTGTCCCTTGTCTGTTCCAGCAATACCAGGTTCACCAAGCGTCAACAGCAGCTTGCCCTTGGGGTTGTACTTGCGAACAACGTGTTCGGAAATATTAGCTGTCCAAATATTTCCATCAGGTCCTATTCTGATAAAATGCGAACCGCTTGACTCCTCCATATACCAGGCGCGCAGCAAAGTTCCATCTGTTTTATAAACCTGGACAGTAGGCTGGCTGCGAGTAAAAATATAGATTTGATCCTGTTTATCCACAGCGATGCCGGCCATCTGAGCCCATTTGAAACGTTCTGGTTTTTTCGGCCATGTGGTATCAACAACGTAATGTGTAGTATCGACCTGCTGAACCGAAGACGACTGCGCCTGGGTGTTGCTGAACATAGTTAATAATAATATTATAATAACAATGTATGAAAACGAACGCATGGAACACTCTCCTTTCTACTATTATACATTTTCAGATACAACGAACGGCTTACGGTATTTTCGCGAAATAAGCCTGTTCGCTTCTTTACTCATTGGGCCGGTGAATCTCTCTGTATCGGGATTCATAGTCAGCATTGAACCCAAAGCAAGCAGTTTTTTATCGATTCCAAGTTCATTGGCGGAAAGATGGCCAACCAGGCGTTCGAAAGATTCACTGAATTCAGCTTTGCTTTTAATAACCTGTCGTATTTCGTTATTGTGTTTGTGTTTTCCAACCTGATATGAGATGTTTGCCAAATGAACCAGTCCGCAGGAGAGATGTCCCTCCAAAGCATCCGTCAGCAGTTCATTTCTCTTGCGGCTGCGCACTACGCTGACAAAGTTCTCTTTGCAATCTGGCTGAGTGCGGTTGAATTCCTTAATGAATCCATCATGATTATCGAAAGCCGCTCCTTCTTTTACGTAACCACCTTCGCATTGCACTACAAATCCTGTTCGTACATCGCGGAACCTATCCATACTTATGCGTGAGTTCTTTTCCCAGTTCGATTGTCTAAACGACTTATTGCGAGGCAAACCGCGAACTTCAAAAATAATAGGTGCCGGCTCATAATCCAGCAGGGTAATCATGGTATTGGGAGTTTGTCCATCGTCATCATAACCCAGACGTGCCCCAACGCTTATCACTCGCTTCGGCAGTGCATTCTTCCTCAATGCCCAGCGACACCCATCCATAGCATGAATGCCCATATTTCCAAGATCGCCGTTACCGGTATCCCAGTCCCAGTGCCAGTCGTAGTGTAGATACTCGCGCATCAGCGGTTTCTTCGGGGCCGGGCCGCACCAGAGATTGTAATCACACGACTTGGGTGTGGGTTGTGGCCTATTTACTTTACCAATGCTCGTTCTCGGCCTGTAGTTAATCCCGTACACGCACTTAATTTTCCCCAGATTACCACTCCATACATACTCAAGTGATTCCGCAATCGCCCCGCTGTTTCGAGGCCCATGAACGGCCTGTACCACGCGATTGTACTTATGCATGGCCTCGACCATCTTGCGACCCTCAAAGATGTTATGTGAGGCTGGCTTTTGTACGAACACGTCTTTTCCCGCCTGACAGGCCATAATCGTCATCAGCGAATGCCAATGGTTAGGTGTCGTAATAGAGACAGCATCGATTTCCTTATCATCCAACAGGTCACGAAAATCTCTGTAAGCCT
>CBDURK010000161.1:0-6794 GCA_965369645.1 uncultured bacterium
TGCCCAGCAGTTTAATCCAGTCAAGTTCAACGCCGATGAGTTTGTTGGAATCGCCAAAAATGCCGGTATGAAGTATATCGTCATCACCAGCAAGCATCACGACGGCTTTTGCCTGTGGGATTCAAAAGTAACGGACTACGACATTATCGATGCTACGCCGTTCAAGCGTGACATACTCAAAGAGCTGTCAAAGGCATGCAGGAAACAGGGCATTAAGCTTTGCTTCTACCACTCGATAATGGATTGGCATCACCCGGATGCTCAGAGGCCTTTTTATCCAAACTATAATGACAGCAAACAGTCGAATCCCAACTTTGCCCGATACGTTGAAAACTATATGAAACCGCAACTCAAAGAGCTGATAACCAAGTACGGCCCTCTCGGTGTTTTGTGGTTCGACGGTGAGTGGATAAAAGACTGGACTGAACCGCAGGGTAAGGACCTGTACAATTATGTTCAAGCCCTTCAGCCAAACATCCTCATAAACAACCGTGTAGGAAAAGGACGCAAAGGCATGGAAGGCCTTAACAAAGCAGACCAGGAATATGCCGGTGATTTCGGTACCCCCGAACAGCAGATTCCGGCAACGGGCCTGCCGGGCGTTGACTGGGAATCGTGCATGACAATGAATGATACGTGGGGTTATAAATCCTACGACCACAACTGGAAATCGAACAAGGTCCTGTTACAAAATCTGGCGGACATTGCCAGTAAAGGCGGCAACTTCCTGTTGAATGTCGGGCCTACCGCTGAGGGTGTTATTCCGGATGCGAGTGTTGAGCGTCTGGCAGCTATCGGCAAGTGGATGAAGGTAAACAGCGAAAGCATTTACGGGACTACGGCCAGTCCGCTCGGCAAGTTACCGTGGGGACGATGCACCGCAAAACCCGGCAAGCTGTATCTTCACGTATTCGACTGGCCGACAAACGGCAAGCTGGAAGTGCCTGGGCTGAAAAACCAGGTCAACAAAGCTTATCTTCTGGCTGATAAGAAACATACTAAACTAACTGTCAGACGCGAGCTTAAAGATAAAATTGTAGTTAGAATTCCACGTGAGGCACCAGATGCTGTTAATACTGTCGTGGTGCTTGAAATCAAAGACAAATAATAAATTAAAAATAGAACCAAAACAGATAAGGAGTGAGTTATGAAACTTAAACCCCTGGATGACAGAATTGTAATCAAACAATCAGAGGCCGAAGAAAAAACAACCGGTGGGATTATTCTGCCGGACACAGCACAAGAAAAACCTCAAATCGGTAAAGTAATAGAAACCGGCCCGGGTAAACTGCTCGATAACGGCAAACGAGCCAAAATGTCCGTAAAGAAAAAAGACGAAGTTATTTACGCAAGATACGGTGGAAACGAAATCGAAATCGACGGAGAAAAATATGTGATTCTGCGGGAAAGTGACATTCACGGAATCGTTGAAAGATAAAATCAGTGGCAAAGGGACAAAGGCACAGAGGTGCAAAGAAAAAGGAAAAACATAACAAAATAATAAGAGGTAATGAAAAATGGCAAAACAATTAATGTTTGACGATACGGCACGAGCACAGCTCAAAGAGGGTCTTTCGCAATTAGCCAAAGCGGTAAAAATCACTCTCGGACCCACCGGCAAAAACGTTATTCTTCACAAAAGCTGGGGCTCTCCAAAAGTAACAAAGGACGGCGTTTCGGTCAGTAAAGAAATCGAGCTGCCGGAACCATTCAAGAATATGGGCGCAAAGATGGCCAATGAGGTCGCCAGCAAAACCTCCGATGTTGTCGGCGACGGAACAACAACCTCAACAGTATTGGCAGAAGCGATTTACACCGAGGGATTAAAGCACGTTACGGTAGGTGCGAACCCGATGTCCATTAAGCGTGGAATTAGTAAAGCCACCGAAGTCGTCACCAAATACATCCAGGAAGTCAGCGTGCCCGTAAAAGGCCACGGTGACATTGCGAAGGTCGCAACCATCAGCGCAAATAACGACCCTTCAGTGGGTGAAATCCTGGCCAAAGCAATCGACAAGGTTGGCAGTGATGGAGTCATCGAGGTCGAAGAAGGCAAAGGAATGGAAAACGAGCTGACCGTAGTCGAAGGTATGCAATTCGATAAGGGCTATATGTCGCCATATTTCATGACTAACGCCGATACCCTCGAAGCAGTCATCGAAGATGCTTATATCCTGCTGCACGAAAAGAAGATATCCAGCGTTCGCGAGCTTATTCCTCTGCTGGAAAAGGTCTCACAAGTAGGCAGGCCATTGATGATTATTGCAGAAGACGTAGAGGGCGAGGCTTTAGCGGCATTAGTTATCAATCGTCTGCAAGGCATACTGAAAGTCTGTGCGGTCAAAGCTCCGGGCTTCGGTGACCGCAGAAAAGCGATGTTGGCTGATATAGGAATCTCGACCGGCGGGCAGGTGATTACTGAAGATTTGGGCATTAAGCTCGAAAGCATTGAGCTTTCACAACTTGGCCAGGCCAAAAAGATCGTTGTTGATAAGGACGCTACAACAATAATCGAAGGTGCCGGCAAAAAGAAAGACATTAAAAGCCGCTGCGAACAAATCCGCAATCAGATTATAGCCACAACCAGCGACTACGACCGTGAAAAATTGCAGGAACGCTTAGCAAAGCTGACCGGCGGTGTGGCCGTTATTAAAGCCGGCGCCGCAACGGAAACGGAAATGAAGGAACGCAAAGACCTTCTGGACGATGCGCTTCACGCTACAAGAGCTGCGACTGGAGAAGGTGTTGTTGCAGGCGGCGGTGTAGTGTTCCTGCGTGCCATCGGAGAAGTAGAAAAGGCCAGAGTAAAAGCAAAAGGCGACGAAAAAATCGGCTTCGACATTGTTGCCAGTGCACTCAAGGCACCAACAACGCAAATTGTTGACAACGGTGGAGAACAAGGTGACGTGGTCGTCGCTCAACTTCTGGATAAAGGCAAGAACATCGGTTACGATGCCAACACAGGCAAATTCGTCGATATGTTCAAAGCGGGAATTATCGATCCGGCAAAGGTTGCCAGGACCGCGTTGGAAATGGCTGCTTCAGTGGCCGGGCTTATGCTTACAACCAATGTGTTAGTAACAGAGCTGAAGGACGAGGACGAAGAGCCAATACCCGGGTCAGTAAGGTAGCGTACATAGATAGCCGATAGAAGACAGTAGATTTCTGCTTTCGCAGGAATGGCAATTACCCGATACGCACAACACAATATGAAATTATGGCCAAACGGGATTATTATGAAGTTTTAGGCGTAGGTAAGAATGCTTCCGCCGACGATATTAAACGCTCATACCGGCGTATGGCGATGAAGTATCATCCGGACAAAAACCCGGGCGATAAAGAGGCCGAGGCCAAGTTCAAAGAATGCGCCGAGGCCTATGAGGTACTGAGCGATACCGAGAAGCGGCAGCGTTATGACCAGTTCGGACACGAAGGTCTTCGAGGGTCTGGAATGCACGACTTCTCGCGGATGAACGTCGAAGATATCTTCAGTATGTTCGGCTTCGACGATTTCTTCAGCGGTATCTTCGGAGGGCAGAGAAGGTCAAGCCGACGAGCAGGGCCGACACGCGGCTATGATCTGGAGACAACCGTGGAACTGACGCTCAATGACATCGCTAAAGGGACTGAGAAGAGTATCGAATTTACCCGACAGGACTCATGCGGCGAATGCAGAGGCAGCGGAAGTAATAAAGGAAGCAAGCCCGGACGATGTCCGACCTGCAATGGCAGCGGTCAGGTCGCAAGGGGCGGCGGTTTTTTCCAGATGGTCTCAACGTGCCGACAGTGCGGCGGCAGCGGACAGGTCATTACCAATCCGTGCAAAAAATGTAAAGGCACGGGCAGAGTGCCTAAGAAGCGAATCGTCAATATCAAAATCCCCGCCGGAGTTCACGAAGGACAGGGTATAAGAGTCGCCAGCGAAGGCGAACCCGGACGAGGCGGTGGACCAAGAGGCGACCTGTATTGCTATGTCAGAATTAAACCTCATAAATTTCTGCAGCGTGATGGAAGTGACCTGATTGCAGTTGTGCCAATAAGCTTCACACAGGCCGCTTTAGGGACAACTGTTGACGTTCCAAGCCTGAACGGTACACAAGGTTTGAAAATTCCACCCGGGACACAATATGGAAGCATCTTTAGAATTAAAAGACAGGGTCTGCCGGATATAAGGACACGACGGACCGGTGACGAACTCGTGCAAATTACTATCGAAACACCAGTAAAACTGAACACAAAGCAAGAAGAGTTGCTGAGAGAATTTGCCAAAAGTCAAAACAAAAGTGTTTCTCCGCAATCCACACGCTTTTTCGAGAAACTAAAAAAACATTTTGGTAACCACTGATGAAACCGAAGAGAAAAGAAAAACAAAAAGCCGAAGATTCGCAGAAAACAAAGAACGAATTAGAAGAACTCCACCAGAATTTAGAGAGTCTTCAAAAAGAGAAAAGCGAACTTTTCGGAAAGTTGCAGCGAGTCAGCGCCGACTATGCAAACTTCCAGAAACGAGTTCCAAAACAAATAGCCGATACCATTTGCTACGAAAAAGAAAAGATAATCAAATCCCTGCTGCCTGCTCTGGATAATTTCGAACATACTTTGCAAAATGCAAACTCGGCGGAAGATACTGACGTATTTATCAAAGGCATTCAGATTATCCACGACCAGATGCTCGATATCTTTAAATCGCATGGTGTTGAGCAAATAAAGTCGCCGGGCGAAAAATTCAATCCGGCCATGCATGAAGCAATGATGCAAAAGACCGAGCCCGAGAAAGAAGATAATATTGTCCTTGAAGAGTTTCAAAAGGGATACAAACTCAACGGCCGGGTTATTCGGCCAAGCAAAGTGATTGTAAACAAGCTGACAACGGAACAAACCGAGCAACAAAAAGCAATCCCAGAAGAGCCAACAGCCGACGAGTGCAAAATGGAAGCGGAGGAGTAATTGCGATGCCGACTTATGATTATATATGCCAGAGCTGTGGATTCGGATTTGAGAAGTTCCAAAGTATAACGGCCAATTCTCTACGCACGTGCCCAAAGTGCGGGAAAAGAAAATTGAAAAGGCTTATCGGCGCCGGAGCGGGGGTAATCTTCAAAGGCTCCGGATTCTATCAGACCGATTACAGAAGCGAAGGTTACAAAAAAGCCAAGGAAGGCGAGAAAAAAACAACCGACAAGGGCACCGAGAAAAAAGAAACCGAAACTAAAACCACCGAAACCAAGACCAAAGATTCAAAGCCCGAGAAGAAAAGCAAATCCGGCACCAAAGACGAAAAGAAATCAGCATAGCGCGAAGCCATCATCCGTCCTAATCTTTAGTTACCACTCCTTCATATAACAAACAACATTTTTTCGCTCAATAGTTGGTCTGTAAAAGTGTCTATTTTATCAGTTTGGCGATTTGTTTGAATTGAGGGTGCTCGGCGGTCTTGAGCAGTTCGAATAAGGCCATCTCAGTGCAACTGATGTTTATTCCTTCAGCAGCCATTCTGTTTATCGCAATCTGTTTGTTCTCCGGCGTTCTCGAAGAGATAGCGTCTGCAATCAGATCCACACTAAAACCTTTGGCAAGCAAATCAGCCGCTGTTTGATAAATGCAGACATGTGTTTCTATGCCACACAACAGAAATTGCTGTCGTTTTGATTTATTCAACTTAATGTTGAACTGCTCGTTGCCGCAGCAACTGAAAGCCGACTTGTCTATCGGCTCGTTGTCTGCCAGAAGCTGTGCTATTCCAGGTATCGTCGGGCCAAGGGCATCGGGGCACTGCTGGCACCAGAGGATTGGAATACTGAGGATGTTAGCAGCTTTGATGAGAATTTGAATATTTTTGAATAGAACCTCTTTGCCATGCATCAACTGGGCAAGCTTGCCCTGAATGTCAACAACAACCAGGCAGCAGTTCTGTATATCAAGCATTCCTTTGTTCTCTGGAGTTTAGGTTCACTGAAGTTATTAAAAGCCGCAATCCCTTATTGACTGTCCGTAACTGTAATTGTCAGGTGTATGTTCTTGTCGGCCCCTGTTCTGGAAGCTACCTTCGTTGTCATTTTGTGGTTCGAGGTCAAGACCGGCTTGGGCGGAGTTATCAAACCCACCGTCGTATTATCGATAGCAGCCAGAATCTCTCTGCCGGGTAAATGTTCGGATATACCGTTCAGAACGGCAAAGTCCCTCGCCACTTCGATACGCCTTGTAGAATCATCCTGGTTGACTATACCTGCAATTTGTTCAGCAGTAACCGCCTCAACAACGACCTTCCGGCCAAAAACTTCTGTGCCAACAAACAGCGTGGCCGAATCCAGCTTGTCCCAAATATCATCCAACTGAGCTAATAGTAAATTAAAACTTTCGCTGCTGCACATAAGCACATGTGGTCCCCTGATTTCACTTTGGTCGGATGCAATCCACTCATCCGAAGGGATATTTTCTTCAATCGCCCTGTTAATAAATCCTACGACAGCAGGCAGTGTATTTGTCTGCAATTCAAGTCTGCCGCTAAATGGTGCAGCAACTACTGTTACCAGTGCCGGATCTGTTAAATCAATTGTCGCAGGCATATTTCGACGTTCGGCAGCAATCGGTCCCTGAGGAATAGTGGGAGCTAAAATAGAATAAACAACCGCCGCCAAAACGGCAACCAGACCAAGCATAGCGGCTGCAGCGAAAACCTTGCGACCGAGCAAATGCCTTGCCCCAATCTGCTCATCAAAAGCAGAGGGCTCTTCACCCAGCAGGGTCCTTCTGGCCAGGGAAGCTTTTACATTTTCCAAAATCTGCGGCGGAGC
>CBDURK010000162.1:0-6785 GCA_965369645.1 uncultured bacterium
ATATTCTGTACCAGTCGATGTCTGACTATATCCATCTGGTTTAGCTCGACGCATCCTATTCCTTTGATTCGTCTCAATATTTCAATTGCCTCAATCATTCCACTTTTCTGGCCCCGTTCGAGGTCAATCTGTGTTATATCACCGGTTATTATCATTTTGGAGCCATGTCCGAGCCTTGTCAAGACCATTAGCATCTGCAGTGCCGAAGTGTTTTGTGCCTCGTCGCAGATAATAACGGCTTCGTTTAATGTTCGGCCTCGCATAAAGGCGAGCGGAATTATCTCGATGATATCCAGCTCAATAAATTTTTTCATCTGGGTAAAATCCATCATATCTTCGAGAGCGTCAAACAAAGGGCGGAGATACGGATTGACCTTTGCCTGTATATCCCCAGGGAGAAAGCCGAGTTTCTCACCTGCTTCCACGGCTGGACGTGCCAGTACAATCCTCCTGATTTGTTTTTTCTTTAGCATTGATACGGCAATTGCGACAGCGAGATAAGTCTTTCCCGTTCCGGCCGGTCCGGTACAAAAAGTAAGGTCGTTTGTCAGCATTGTTTTGATGTACTTCGACTGTCCTTTTGTGGACGGTTTAATAACCTTTTTATGAGCATAGACGGTTATCGCTTCGCTGTTTTGTTGAATTTCAGTTGATTCGCTTTGTCGTATAAAAGTATTTATGTTTGCGGCGGTCAGCGAGTGGCCTTTGAGAAGTTGCTTTTGCATCTTGTCGATGACCTCAACGGCCTTATCTACATCTTTCTCTTTGCCCGTGATAATTAAATTACCCTGCCGTGCGGTAATGTGCACCCCTATCGAATCCCTCAGAAGCCGAAGGTAACTGTCGGCAGGACCGAACAATTCAAGCTGCTTATCGGTTGAATCGAATTGTATCTTAACTTCCACAGTTCTTCTCAATCAAAAGCTTAGTATGAAGAACAAATAGCCGAATGGCGCCGCCACGAGAGGCGAATCGATAATATCCAATATTCCCCCGAAGCCCGGCACCTTGTTTGCGGAATCCTTTTGCTCGGCGTCCCGCTTAATCATAGATTCGACCAAATCTCCAATCTGGCCTATAAATGCAAGGCAAGCGCCAAAGATTATCGCAAACCACCAGGACATTATATCACAACTTGCGGCAAAACCAATAGCAACAATAATTGCAAATGCAACGGCGCCGCCCATTCCTTCCCAGGTTTTTCCCGGGCTTATTTTAGGTGAAAATTTGTGCCTGCCGAACATGCTCCCAATCGTGTAAGCCCCTATATCGGCGGATTTAACGACAACAATAAACATCAGCAAGGGCCAGGTTCCGAATTCGAGCCGCGTACTCACACAAAAGCCGCTTAAAAGGCCCAAATACAAAATCGAAAAATAACTTGCTCCGCAGTTAGCCAGTACTCCCGAGATGCTATGGAACATATACTGATACAATAGTAGAGCAAACAGCACAAATGCCGAGAGGAAGATCAGATAAATTTCAGGCCTAATTTCAATAAACTGGAGCAGATAGCCGTTGGTTGCGAACAAAATCGAGGAAATGATTGAAACGGGAAGAAAAATCTTCAGGTTTTTGGCCGCTGCGAGTTTTGACAATTCAAGCTGGGCGGGGATTGCAAGCAGGGCGATGAGGAGGCAAAAAACTGTTCCCTGTATTGGTTTATCGTCGTCGGCCAAAGCCGTGATAGAACCATCCATCCAGCCGTCGAAAATGACGACGGCTATAAAAAGCGCTGACATCAATATTCCAAAAAACAACCTGTGTTTGAGCATATATTCTTATTTCCTGTAAGTGAGTCGATACCCAAATGAGTAAACGCTTTCACCCATCGGTCCATCCACTTATCGGCTTATTTGATAGTTCCGAAACTCCGGTTTCGTTGAGCGTAGGCCATGATTGCTTCTTCCAAAGATGCTTTTTTGAAATCCGGCCAAAAGGTTTTTGTGACGTAGAATTCACTATATGAGATTTGCCAGAGCAGAAAGTTGCTGATTCTCATTTCATTTGCAGTACGTATAAGCAGGTCCGGCTCGGCAAGCCCCGCCGTATATAGATGTTGGCTTATAGATTGCTCGTCGATATCATCCAAACTCAGGTCGCCGCTTTTATATTCCTGTGCGATTTGCCGGGTGGCATCGACGATTTCCGCTCTGCCCCCGTAGTTCAGCGCCAGGGCAAGTATCATGCCGGTATGAGCGCTGGTGAGTTCCATTGTCTTATCAATCTCGTCTAATACCGAATCCGGCACTCCTTCCCTTCGGCCGAGATGAACAAGTTTTACATTATTTCTCTTGAGCATATCGCGAATCCCGACAAGGTATTGGGTGTAGAGGTGCATAAGGGCGTTGATTTCGAATTGGGGTCTTTTCCAGTTCTCTATGCTGAAGGAATATAAAGTCAGAGTTTCGATACCAAAATCGACACATCGCAGAGCGATTGTCTCGACTGTTTTGCCTCCTTCGGAATGTCCCTCAACCCTCGGAAGGCCTTGTTCCCGCGCCCATCGACCGTTACCGTCCATAATTATGGCAATATGCCGGGGCATCTGCTCGGGTTGAACGCCAAGGCGCTCGGCGGTTTCTTTACGTTTTTCTTCAAAGCTTTTCATTATTTAAGACTACGAGTAAGGATTCAGGATTTCTGAACTTTGCGTTATTATTTTCGTTTCTGTTACCTGAATATTGTCTGACTTCGTTTCGGTCCCACGCCAATGGCTGTAATTGGTGTTTTTATCATCTCTTCGATTTGGCAGACATAGTTTTGGGCGTTCACGGGCAAATCGTTAAAATCATTTACTTTGGACAAATCCTCATCCCAACCCGGGGCGGTTTCATAGACGGGACTAACCTGTAAGAGCTTTTCCGTGTTCGCGGGGAAGAACGTCTTTTCCTGGCCGTCGATTTTGTACGCCCTGCAAATCTTCAATTCTTTGAGCCCGGCCAGTGTATCCAGGTGCATCATTGCAATGGAATCGATAGCGCCGATGGTAGCTGCATAAGATACGGCTACGGCATCGAACCACCCGCATCGACGGGGTCGCCCTGTTGTCGTACCGTATTCGTGACCTTTGTCACGTATATACTGGCCCGTCTCGTTTTCCTGCTCTGTTGGGAAGGGTCCGGCCCCAACCCTTGTCGAGTACGCTTTGACAACTCCAGTAAATTTATCAACAAGTTTGGCCGGTACGCCGCTACCGGCAGGCATGCCGAGTGAGCTTGAGTTCGAGCTGGTGACAAATGGAAAAGTGCCGTGGTCCAAATCCAGCAGTGCACCCTGAGCCCCTTCGAAAAGAATGGATTTTCCGTTGGTAACTGCTGTGTGCAGATATTCTGTCGTATCTGTTATAAAGGGGAGCAGCCTGTTAGCGTAAGATTTACACTTTTCGAAGATTTCATCGGCCTTCATCGGCTCGGCTCCGTAAACCGCTCCAAAAACTTTGTTTTTATATTCCACAATTTTTTCAAGCCTTGCTTTAAGCTTGTTAAGGTCTCTCAAGTCGGCCATACGAACGGCATAGCTTCTGCCGATTTTATCGGCATAACACGGGCCGATTCCTCGAATTGTCGTGCCGAGTTTGCTTTTGCCGAGAGATTCTTCACGTAACTGGTCTTCTTTTTTGTGATAATCCAGCACAACGTGAACGTTTTCACTGATTAAAAGCCGGTTATCCATGGAGATATTTTTTTCTGCAAGCTGCTTGATTCCATTTATCAGTACCTCCGGATCAGCGACTACGCCGTTTGTGATTACACAAATGGTACCCGGTCTGATTGAACCGCTCGGCAGCAGATGCAAGGCAAATCTTTCGTCTCCGACGACAACCGTATGGCCTGCATTGGCACCGCCGCTGTATCTGACAACGATATCGCACTGTTCGGCAAGTATGTCGACAACTTTTCCTTTGCCTTCGTCACCCCACTGTAATCCCACAACACAATGATTCATTTGTATTCGTTCCTTTTAAATTGCTGCTGATTGATAAATACACAACACACAAAATTATTTATTCTTGTCGTCAACTGATTTTTTCCACCAGATGCTCCAGAACAGCCGACAAATTATCATACTTTCTGTCACTGAGCTTGAGCCTGGCTTCACCGCCCCTTTTGTTTTTATATGTAATAACAAAAAAGCCTTTCTTCTCAAAGTATGTTTTATTTATTTGTCGTATTGTATCATAAGAAATTCTTTTTTTATTGCTAATCACAAGCTCGTTTTCATCAGCGATGAGCTTCTTATCCTTTATGACATACAGGGCCACTGCGAAGATCACGGCCCCTGCGAGAAAAAACGGCGGCGATTTTCTATTAAAATTCATTGTCGGCGTCGGTTTGCCGTCATTATCAAGAACCTGCTCTTTATAGAAGTTATACCGCCCCGACCACTTGTATTTGCTCAGATAGCCGTCGTAGGCAAAAATAATCGCAATTGCAATGCAAATACCCAGAAAGATTTTGAAATTTGTTTTTTTAAATTTACTTATCGGTGCCTCGATGGTCATCGGAGGTCCTTTAAGGAATCTATGTTAACCGTTTATGTGCTATTACCTCGGTCAAAGGCTGAACAAAATTCGGCACTATTTGTTCGGCCATCATTTCTTCAGCCAATCGGCATTGTTGGGTAAAGGATTTTAATGCATCGAATTTTTCGTCCGTTGCCGGATACCTGCGGACGGTAAAAGACAGGCTTATCGCCTCTTCGGTGAATCGTCCTTTTTTCTTTGGCTCAAAGACGCTTGTTTTCGAGTCTATGCTGATTCGCCCCTGAGTACGGTCATCCTCCGACAATGCTACTATCAGCGACGGAGAAAAGCCGATGGGTCTTGCCCCGGGCAAATCCAGAAGGCCGCTAAAAGCGCTCTGAGAGAGCAGTGCCTCAGCGATAACCTCATCATGGCTGCCTGAATAATCAAAATCCATAGCGAACGTGACATCCAAAGAATCGATATCGAGATGATTGACTCCAAGCATATACGGAACAAGCTCGATCACTAATCTGTCCTGGTTGTAAACCGAATCAAAATCAGCGGGATTGACGATTCCGGAGCCGATACGGTCTATCTCGAGACTGATCCAGCGATATTGTCCCGGGTTGCGGTCTTCCTCAAGATAATACTCGTTACTATCTCGTCGATAGAAACGGCCCATAGACGGGTACTGTTTGTGTATCCGTTCGAAAAAGGTCAGAATCGTATCTCGCTCTGTAGGGAGTTCCAACTCGGTATTGATATACATATCGAGGTAAAAATCATCACAAAGCGAACTATAACTATTTGGCGTCATCACAGAAAAACACTCCGGAACAGGCCTTGGGAGCACACACCCAGGACCTTATTAAAAAGTCCAAATATCAAAACGTTAATTATAAAATTACGTTACAAGTTCCATTTTAGTTTTCATTTAAATAAAATACTTTAACCTAATTTTAATTATCGCACAAGCTCGGGCTTATCTCAAGAGATAAACTAACACAAAACTGGCAAGAATATAGCAATAGAAAGCAAAATATTTTAGATTGGCTGTTCTGGAGGTTTTTATCAGCAGTTTCAGGGCCAAAATTCCAGTTATGGCGGCAGCGGCAGTGCCGGCTAAAACCGGCCCGATTGACAGGCCCCCCGAGCTGATTTGATCAAAATCTTTGATTAATTGCACGGCGGTAGCTCCCAGAATGGCTGGTATCGCTATCAAAAAGCTGAATTCCACGGCCCATCGGCGTCTCAGTCCTATCAGGATGGCTGCACAGATAGTTGCCCCGCTGCGTGATATTCCGGGCATAATCGCAGCGGCCTGTGCTATGCCGACCACCATTGCCGCGGAAATACCGAATTGTCGCAGACCAAGCCGGGCCTTTTTTCGTAAATCTGTAATCAGCAGCAGGGTTCCCGTAATAAACCACATCGATGCAACTGTTACTAAGCTGCCTCGGGCGGCAGTGAAATATTTTTCGCCCAGTAAACCGAAAACCCCCGTTACAAAGGTAGCGAAAATTGCCAGCACCAGTATATGGACGCCCGGACTTTTTTGATAAATCTCTACGGGATTTTTCCCATATTTACCACAGACGAAGAGGTTCCTTGCCAAAGCGGCGATGGATTTTCGAAAGACAATAAAAATGGAGGCAACGGTCCCTACGTGGACGGCCAAATCGAACAGAAGCATCTCGGGCGTTTCAGGATCAAAATCAAAGAAGTTTTCGAACAAAACCAGATGGCCGGATGATGATACCGGCAGAAATTCAGTTATACCCTGAACGATACCTAAAACAGCGGCGTGCAGAACATTGAGAGATGAACCCTCGGAATGGAAAAAAATAACGTATATGTAATTAACCAAACCGATTTCGTGGCAGAAAAACAATACGATGCCGGCATAGAGCCCTGCGAGCAGATCGTCTGCGAGAATTCCCCAGCCTTTGGGAAGGTTCTCGAGTTTATGTATCGGCCAGGGCTTGGCGATGTCGAATAATCTGAACAGCAAAAAGCCGAGTACCGCCGTGATACAGATTTGCCCGGTGGATAATGTATCCAGGGTTAAAAACAGGACGGCCAAAAAGGTGACTGCCTGGCCGGCTAATTCGTCGGCAACGACTTCGCCGGGGTCGTTATTGCCCGTCGCCGCAATTACGGCAGGAGCAAATTTCACGCAAACAACAGAGCCGGCCAAAACCAAAGCCGCCATTACAATTGATATCGAGAGGTCGGAAAGATGAAACTGGCACAGAAGGCCGAAAATAATCGCCACCGGCAGCGAACCCCATGTACCCGGGGCGACCGGCAGCCGGCC
>CBDURK010000163.1:0-6771 GCA_965369645.1 uncultured bacterium
GGGAAATCACTTGCGCAGCAGGGCTTTATCCGCCTATACAGCAAATGCGCAATTTTCTTACCCTCTCACGGCTATAGTTTATCGGTGTCTGAAAACATCGAGTTTAACGAAAATCATTTCGTATTTTCACAAACCCCGACCCCAGTTTTACGAGCAAAGCCGGACTGTTTTATTTGATACAAGAAAAAAATGGACTGCCCACTCCTATAAAAAATCCATGACGCCGATAAAAAGCATCAGATACTAATCTCATCCTGTATAAGCTACACTAATAACCTCTTCGGCGGTTGTTAAACCAGCCAATGCTTTATTTACACCGCTTTCAAGTAAACCACTATATCCTCTTTTATGTGATGCATCTCTTATCTGCTGCTCGCTGCTATTGGCAACTATCAGATCTCTTATTTCATCATCTATAACCAAAAACTCAAATATGGGTAACCTGCCCAAACAACCTGTCCCACCACAGGCTGAACAGCCTTTGCCATGATAGAAGACAGGATCTTTGGTCTTCTTGGGATCAATTTTCAAACATTTAAGGGCCTCCTCGCTTAAGGTTACAGGTTCTTTGCAGTGTTCACAGATTTTTCTGACCAATCGCTGGGCAACTATCAAATTCAGCGACGAAGCCAAGAGATACCGCTCAATACCCATATATAGCAATCTGCTTATCGCACTTGGAGCATCATTGGTATGAAACGTGCTCAAAACAAGATGGCCCGTCAAAGATGCCTTTATTGCAATTTCGACCGTTTCCTTGTCCCTAATCTCACCTATTAGAATTATATCCGGGTCCTGTCTTAAAATTGCCCGCAGGCACTTTGCGAAATCGAGCTCAATTTCCGCTTTAATCTGAATCTGGTTAATTCCCGCAAGACGATATTCGACAGGGTCCTCAACGGTCGTAATATTTTTCGTCGGGTCCTTGATATAATTCAAAGCAGAATACAGGGTGGTACTTTTACCACTGCCCGTCGGTCCTGTTACAATCATTATCCCATGCGGCCTCGCCAACATGCTCTTAAACTCTTCGAGAAGTTTAGGCTCAAGCCCAAGCTGCCCCAAATCGTGTTTTACGGCCGAGGCATCCAGTATTCGCATAACAACTTTTTCGCCATAGATAGTTGGAATTACGGAGACTCGAACATCTATATGCTGGCCGGATGTCTTCATTTTGAATCTGCCATCCTGGGGAAGCCTTCGCTCGGCAATATCCATTCTCGCAATAATCTTAATTCGAGCAATTACGGCCGCCTGCATTTTTTTAGCCGGAGGTACCATATCACGGAGTACACCGTCAATTCGCATACGAACCATCATTGTTTTTTCCTGAGGCTCTATATGTACATCACTTGCTCTGCTCTTGACCGCCTGACTCATGAGCAGGTCAACAAATCGAATCACAGGTGCTTTGTTTGCATCTTCCTCGCCGCTAGTATCCGAGTCCTCTGAATCTTCTGAAACTATTCCTTCTTCATCGACTTCACCCTCTACCAAGGTACGAAGCTGTTGTTCTTCAAGATCTGAACCGTGATAAATCAACTCTATGGCCTTTTGAATTTCACGAGGTGAGCTGATTGCGGGCTTAATGTGGCGTTTTATTTTTAGTGTAACCGTATCTAAAGCGACAACATTAAGCGGATCAGCCATGACAACGACAACATTGCCATCAACCTCACTTATAGCCACAAGACAAAATCGCTTGGCGATACTCTCGGGTAACATCCGAGCGATATCCATATTTATCTTGTTCGTCTTGCTGGAATCGCCCAGGCGGATGTATTCCATAGAGAGGTGCTCAGCCAAAGCAAGAGTAACATCCTCATGATTGAGCTTTTCAAGACGGAGCAGTATCTCCCCCAGACGCCCTCCCCGCTGACTTTGCTCATCCAGAACTTTTTCTAATTCTTCACGGGTCAACAGACCTTTGGAAACAAGCAATTCGCCAAAAGGTAGAGTGGCTTGCGCTTCAGGAATCCTGGAGATGGTTTTTGCTGAGGCCATCTGATTACTATTACCTCCACTTCAAATTCGTCTTCTATCTCGGTAAACAGCAGTTTTTGATTTAAATACAAAAAACCTTAATTCTGCTTTCACCATGATAGTAAATGCCTTCACAGATAGAGTAGTTTTCGGACAATCCGCAGAGCTAATTTACCTCTATCTTGTAACTCAATGATATAAGACGTAAAACTTCCCTGCATTTATACGGAATGCCTACAACCTTGAAACATAATTAAACCCTTGTTAATAAGGGTATTAAAGCAGTAGCAGGCCATAAGAAGGCCGGTTTCCACGGACTATATGGGGGAAACAAGTGTGCTGCTTTTGTACATCCGGTTATGGTTTATAGGACAATTCGGCAACCTTAGTTTTATCAGATACAAAACTTCCGTTTCGACTTTGATACAACCAATACAATCGTCACAAGCATAACAAACTGCGTTGTTCAGCCCTCCATTTTTATTGACATAATTTAACGTCCTTATGACAATCGCCGGGCAGATTTTCTGCCGGTCAACTAATTTCTAAAGGGCTTTGTACTAAAATCCTTGACGAAACGGCAGGAACCATTAAAATCTGTATCAATTGGGATAATGTTCTCAGGTAAGTGTTAAAATAGTAATCCCGCGGATGTGGCGGAATTGGCAGACGCGCAGGCTTCAGGTGCCTGTGGGCTTCGGCTCGTGGAGGTTCGACTCCTCTCATCCGCATTACTTAGCTTTGTCGTCAACAACCGGCGATTTTAAGCCATTTACTGAGTTTCTTTATGGACTTCGCTTCTTCTGTAAAGCTAAAGAACACCTGGCAAGAACATATAACGTGTTTTCGAGACATATTCCTCGTAGGCACTGTCCCGTATGAGAATGTTTTCTTCACGCTTCGCTCGCAAATATGAGAAAAGAGCGTGTAGAATAGCTATATAGCAGTTATGTGATGAGAAAGCCAACGATATGACCGCCAGATCATAAATCGTATATAGTGAATAAAGCGGATGACGAACAATCCCGTACAACAACTCTGTTTTGACACCTCGGTTTGCTGGCACAATGCCAAAAGACCGCCCAAGGTTGATAATGCAAATTGTCGATAGAAATGCCGTTACGATCATTACTACGTATGCAGTTGGTACTAAAAAGGGATGAATTGGTTTTGCCTGTCCTGTATATAGGTATGTGATAAAAGTGCCGCCTATGGCCGCAATCCAGTCCCCAACGTTTCTGGAAGTTAGTTTCGAGGGGCGCCTTAATAAAAAGACCAATGTAATACTCGTATTTCTAAACAGCAGGGCGATTAACAGTGTCACGCACGTCCCGGTAGCCAGGCGAATTATACTGTCGTAAATGTAGCAAGAGAAGAATGATGCAACTACAATGTTTACCAACCAGTGCATCAAGTCGTGGCGTTTGATCCAGATTTTGAGATTAGAAAAATTCAGCATTGGATTATTGAATTAATAAACATTTCTCATACAGATTACTTACCGGGCTTCCAGGATCCTCTGCAATACACTACTTCAGTGACTTCGTCAGATTCGCATTGAGACTTTTGGCGATTCTAACTCTGCCCAATTGCTCATCTCTTGGTCCGCGTAGGCACAACTCTTATGGTCCGCATCAAACCTGATTTATTATCCTGAAAACAGCCTTTTTGGGTTCATATCAAACATATATCACTCGATTTAACGAAATTCGTATGAATAGGTCGATAAATAAGAAATAAACGAATCTCCGTTTTCACGGGGCCAGGCGATAAGTTCGCTTAGCTTGCTTGTAAGAGCGCTATGCTTGAAATTTTACAAGATTTAGAATACGCCCTTGGCGGAACAGTGCGGCTGAGCCCTGTAGTATTGGTCGGGCCAGGGTTGGTTTGTGTTGTATCCGGATTATTTATTTGGCTCGGTGGACTGGGCTTTAGGAAAATTTTAGTTGCTGTAGCAGGAGCAATAACCGGGGGTATTTGTGGCTTTTTCGCAATCGGCCAAAATATCATCTCGGCTGCGTTCACGGCTGCACTGGCTGCAGCACTCGCAATGCTGTTTGAAAGGATATTTATCACAATACTTACAGCCGCATTGGCGGCGGTGTTTGCCTTTATCGTTGTAGCAAGGCCCTATATTGAAAATTCACAACAGGGAACTGTAATAAGTCCTGACGAGATATCAGCTCAGGATGTTGCTCTCGGTGTTCGCGAAAGTGCGGAAAAAATGAAAACCTGTATAATTTATGCCGGTCAAAAGATAAAAAATGCTTGTTTACAGATGCCTGTGTATAACTGGGCGATAATAATGGTGTTGATATTAATTTGTATAGTGGCGGGATTTTCGCTTTGGCAATTAGCATCGGCTTTGTGCTGTTCGGCCCTTGGAACAGTGCTAATCTTCGCCGGGATGATTCTGCTGTTGTTGAATAAAGGTTCAATGCCTGTCAGCATCATCAGCAGCAGATCATCATTCTATATCGCCGTATTTGCTGCAATGATGACTTTCGGGACAACGGAACAGTTATTACTTTGCAAACAACCAAAACCATCCCCCACAGTAAAAAGTCAAACGGGCGGAAATACACAAAAACCCAAACAAACAAAAAAAAGATGGTGGAAGACATAACCGGACGATGTTCCGAAAAAAAGTCCGACTTAAAAGAAGTTTTAAGGAGAAATAAATAATGGATTGCGTCACTATTCTTGCACAGGCGGTTGAAAGCGCTTCCCCGGAAGCCGTAGAAGAAGCTGTCGTCCCAATGGAGTCCTTTTGGAATTATATAATATCTCTCGATAAGGTCGAAGCTGTAACTTTCATATCTTTCGGTGTGGTCTGTCTTATGTACGGTTGGCGCGTCTTCAAAATATTAGTCGTAATCTGCTTCGCCCTGCTGGGCATGTTCCTGGGAGTATCAGTAACCAACAAAATCGTCGGCCTGAACAATCAGCTTGTCGGCGGGCTGGTAGGCATGGGTGTGCTTGGAATTCTTTCGATACCGCTCATGCGATGGGCAGTTAGTGCATTAGGGGCCGTGGCCGGCGGAATACTCACCTCAAGTATATGGTACGCTTCCGGATTGCCAGAAAGATACATCTTGGCCGGGGCACTTATCGGCATGGTTGCCGGCGGTATGATTTCATTCATCATTTTTAAGGTCGCCGTCATTCTCTTTTCAAGCCTCAGCGGTGCAAGTTTAATTATGGTGGGCTCCCTGGCTATTCTATATATGCATCCGGCAACATCAACTCGATTGGAAGAAATAATATTTACTAAAAAATGGTTTCTGCCCACACTCCTGATTGCTCCGACATTAATAGGCATTGTCCTGCAAAACAAATTCGTAAAAGACTCTAAAGACTGGGATATGTAACACCAACCATTTTGTTTCGAGAGAAACTGTACGTCAACAAAGTTTAAAAGTGGGATAAGTAGATTTGTCAGAATAAAAAATATCAGTATTGTTCCTGAGAAGGCCTGCGCCCCCGATTAGAAGATGAAGATGCACCGACAGATTCAATTATTCGCAGGAGCTGTGTTAGAACGGAGCAATTTAATAACGCTTGAAACTTCTATACATCTCGAGTTTGCTCACCCATTTATGGGAATCAATCCCGGGCGCCACAGACTCATTTGATTGCCACAATTTACGCAAACGCTTCCAAAGAAATCCAAACATTATTTTCATATCTCACCTCCATCCGAATTAATATATCTATTATACTATAAAAGCTGTTTTTACGCCAGTAGAAAACGCAGAAAGCCCCCTTCAAACCCGTTATAGCGTGCTTATAAAGACAGCAAAACTTATTATAGGCCTATGGCAAAAAGTTTTTTCGTCACCCTGCCCCCCTCCTACAAGATAAATGGGCTGCAAGCCATATACTCACAGCCCAAGGTGTAGGTAAACAGAGTACTTTTTTATTATTTCCTGCGTTTTCTTAATAAGGCCAAAGAACCAAAACCCAGCAGAGCAATTGTTGCCGGCTCCGGAATCGACATAGCGCCACTGAAACCATTACCGCCGACATAACCACCGGCCAGCATCTCAGCAAAACTGCGATAGTTTGTTCCGCTACCGCCCTGCAAGGAAAGCTCAAAATCAAGTCCCTGAGTCTGCGTATAAAGGATACTGTTCAACGCGGCTGAACCAATCGCCTTGCCGGCATCGGTTATTACGATATCAGTAATATCTGTCGTAAAAGCAGTATAACCCCCTGCTACCGTGCCGATGGTTTGCAGATCCCCTGAACCAAGGGTAGCCGTCATGTAAAGCGCAGTCTTATCTGCATTGGTAATCATGATGGTCGGGCTGCCTATTGGTTTGACATCATAATAATTTCCGCTGCCGCTTATTACAAGGGTGGGAAGATAAACCAAAGAGCCGGTCAGAGCATCAGCGTTACTGCCCATTCCCGCATCGATGGTGATATTCTGATTAAAGCTCAGTGTGCTGGCTCCATCATATTCCCAGCTTCCGCCTGTGCTCGAATCAGGGCTGAATTCAATTGCCGGCGTTGCGAGCGCCGTCCCCCCGGCACAAACCAGCAATGTGAACATCACTATTACTAACCTTTTCATTTTTTGTCCCCTCAATACTAACTGTATATATTTAATTTCTATCCGTTTTGTTTTTATGCTGCGGATTACCCGCAACATCCCGAGTAGTTGTTCTTAAGTCCGTTGAATTCACATTACTCCATTTATTCAGTAGCTATTGTCTCTTAAAAGCCCCCCCCTGTGTGCGGGCGACTGGTGGGGGCGGGGGGGGGGGTGGGGTGAGGGGTGTG
>CBDURK010000164.1:0-6748 GCA_965369645.1 uncultured bacterium
TATGAAGAGATTCCACAATAAACTTTATTGACGGTTTATATTACAAGCTTGACAAAAATTGATAGAACAAGTTCCATTGGCACGAGCCCCGCTCGGTCACGATAAGGTTGCCATTTAGCCATCAAGAATGAGCATTCATATTAGGTTACCCTTTTTTTCTGATTTTTACCTTTTAGTTTTTACTTCCAATCGTGTACTATTCACATCTAAAAGAGAAATATTCGTAAAACAATATGGCAAACGACCTTAAAAACTTGTTACCTCTCGGAGGCAATTGGCTTGTTGAAGTAATTGAAGAAGATCCCGCAAATCTTGAAACATATCTGCACAACGGGGACGGCCAATTAAATGAAAACGACCAGGGATTTAAACTGCCGGATGTTATCGGCATCCTGCCAATTCGAAACGCAGTTGCTTATCCCGGGACGATAACGCCATTGGCGATAGGTCGTAAGCGAAGCAAAGCCTTGCTTGCCGACACCACACCAAACGAATCCATCATTGGACTGCTCACGCAACGCAATCCTGATACCGATAAACCGAATTTTGACAAGCTCTATTCGGTCGGAACCGCCGCCTCGATCCTCAAGGTCATAAAACTCCCCCAGGGTTCGATACACGTCGTGGTTCATGGAATAAGCCGTTTCAAGGTCATAAAAAAGATAGCGACAAAACCATACTTAAAGGCCAAAATCAAGCCGCTTAATGTTAAAGTAAAAATGACAAAAAATCTTCAGGCACTCATAGTCAGCATCCGCCATGCGGCCAACCGCGTCATTGAGCTAAGCCCAAACGTGCCTGAAGAAGCATCCGTACTGCTTGAAAATATCGAAAATCCTTCAGCCTTAGCTGATTTTCTGGCTGCCAATCTCAGTATCGACATTGCAACTAAACAGCAATTACTCGAAGAGCTTGACGCCACCAAACGACTTAAACAAATATCCGTCATCTTAGCTAATCAACTGGAAGTGCTTGAGCTAAGCAATAAAATCCAGGGCAGAGTCAGAGAATCCATAGATAAAAATCAGCGAGAATATTATCTTCAGGAGCAGCTAAAAGCCATTCAGACCGAGCTTGGCCAAAAAGACCTCCGAACTGACGAGCTGAAACAAATCGATAAAAAGATTACGAAAGCTAAAATGCCCAAAATAGTTGAGCAAGAGGCTCTTCGAGAACTGGACAGATTGAGCAAAATACCTCCCGCGTCACCAGAGTATAGTGTCATCCGAACGTATCTGGATTGGGTCTGCGAACTGCCCTGGTCAATTCAAACCAGCGACCAGATCGACATCAACAAGGCACAGCGAATATTAAACACAGACCACTTTGACCTGCGCAAAGTAAAAAAACGTATCCTCGAATTCCTGGCTGTTCGCAAACTAAACCCAACGGGAAAAAGCCCCATTCTTTGCTTTGTAGGCCCGCCGGGCGTAGGTAAAACTTCACTCGGTAAATCCATCGCACGAGCTATGGGAAGAAAATTCGTTCGTATATCACTCGGCGGGATAAGAGATGAAGCCGACATCAGGGGACATCGGAGAACTTACATCGGCGCTCTGCCCGGCAGAATATTGCAGGAATTGAGAAAGTGCGGCAGCAAAAACCCCGTATTTATGCTCGATGAATTAGATAAAATCGGAAGTGATTTCAGAGGTGACCCCGCAAGTGCGCTGCTGGAAGTCCTTGACCCGGAACAGAACTCCAGCTTTACAGACCATTACCTCGACCAGCCATTTAATCTATCAACCGTAATGTTCATCGGCACTGCAAATTGTACCGAGCCTGTCCCGCCGGCACTGCGTGATAGAATGGAAGTCATTGAACTTCCCGGCTACACAGAAAATGAAAAACTCAACATCGCAAAAAAATATCTGGTTCCTCGCCAGATTAAAGAGCACGGCCTGAGCAAAAACCGATGCACCATAAAAGAGGATGCGATTCTCGCGATAATTCAGGGCTATACACGCGAGGCGGGAGTTCGAAACCTCGAAAGAAATATCGCAGCTATCTGCAGGTCAGTCGCCACGGAAATTGCCAGAGCCAAAAAAAGACGTGCAACCATCGGTAAAAAGGACTTGTTGAAAATCATGGGCCCTGCCAAATTCGAATCTGAACTGGCACTTAGAACCGGAATACCCGGCGTCGCAACCGCACTGGCTTATACACCTTTTGGCGGCGAGCTGCTTTTTATCGAATCGGCTTCTATGCCGGGCCAGGGTAAGCTGCAGCTTACGGGACAAATTGGTGACGTTATGAAAGAAAGCGCACAGGCCGCTTTTTCCATCGTAAAAGCAAATGCCAAAAAACTAAATATTGACGACGAACAATTTAAAAAGTTCGATTATCACATTCACGTCCCCGCAGGAGCAGTTCCCAAAGATGGTCCAAGTGCCGGCGCAGCAATATTTACTTCACTGGTCAGTCTGCTTCTCGGCAAACCAATCCGCCCGGACGTAGCAATGACTGGCGAAATAACCTTACGCGGACTGGTCTTACCCATTGGGGGTCTGAAAGAAAAAATCTTAGCCGCTCAACAGGCCGGTATAAAAACCGTTATACTCCCTGCAAGAAACAAAAAAGACCTACCCGATATCCCAAAAGAAGCCAAAAAGAACCTGCGGTTGAAATTTGTCAAAAATACCAACGAGGCGCTCAAATTCGCTCTGGGCACCGATTAAACGTAATTATCATTATTTCCTTAAACCTCTTTCCCCACTCTTTCTATAATCGCTATCGCATTGGCAATTCCATCTTCATGGCGGATTTTTTTACCCAACGCTTCGGCATTTTGCCGAATACTCTGGTCCATCGTTACTTCGCGGATGGCGGTAGCCAGCTTTTCAACCGTCATTTTTTTCTGTGGAATGGGTTTACTACCCACACCAAGCGCGTGAACACGCCTCCCCCAATAGGGTTGGTCGCCAAAGAATGGGCAAATAATGGTGGGACAACCTGCCCGTAGTCCCGCGGCTGTTGTCCCGGCGCCCCCATGATGTACCACTGCCGCCATACGTGGGAAAAGCCAATCGTGCGGGACTTTATCAACTTTGAAAATCCTCTCTGGCAAATCATCCAAAGCCAATCCGCCCCACCCTGTAGCAATAATACCCCGCACATTCGCTTGTTGCAGAGCCTCAATCACAATGTTTGATATCCGTCGAGGATTACGCCCGGCCATACTCCCAAAGCCAACATAGACGGGTAATTCACCTTCATCGAGAAAAGCTTTCAATCCGGCCGAAGGTTCCCATTCGTTCAATCGATTCAAAAGCCAATACCCCGTTATATACGCATTGTCAGGCCAATCATTTGGGCGTGGCACAACATGTGTGCTGAAAGGATGCAGCACGGGAAGCGGCCGACCATCCGCCATGTACAGCACACCGGAAGATTTAGGAAATTCATGAAGATCAAGTATATCCTGCCGAAATTTATTTACCGTCCCATTATACATACGAAAACCCATGCGTACGAACGTATATGTGAGCTTGTTGTACCAACCGCCAATATTCCAATTTGGAAAACCAATGGCAGGAGATTCGGCTGTCGGCACAATCATAGGCAATGGAATCGCCATCATCACGGGCACTCCAAGCTTTTCTGCTATGTGCACTCCACCTAATGCTTTGGGATGGAAAAGCACAATGTCAGGCTCGGCCGCTTGCGCCGCCTCCCATGAATCTTTGAGCATTTGTTGATTGATTGGTTTGGCTTTCTTCACCAACCTTATCATTGTTTTGATTGAACCGAATATGCCGTTGGTATTTTCCATTGCATCACGGCCTGCGTCGGAGTCCATCAGCTTGAGTAGTTCATCGGTCATGTGGCCATAGTCGAGTCCGTGGGAGCGAATAAACGTCTCAAAGCTGGAACAGGTGCAGAGTGTGACTCTATGCCCTGCCGCTTTTAAGCCTTTGCCTAATGCTACAAAAGGCTGGACATCGCCGCGTGAACCGATTGTGATGATAAGTACGTTCATTCTGATCTTCCCTTATGACCTCATAAATGTACTTTTCACACGGATCTTTGGATATTACAAAAACGACCCAGGAACATCTTAGTTGATTCGAATACAAATTTATCAATGGGAATTTCTGAAGGGTTTACCAAAATCAATTCCTCTATTTCAGATTTATCAATATCGGTGGGAAGTGTATTAATTCTCGAATAAAAAAACAAATCACAAACATTATAAATCACATCTTTATATTCATAAATATTTGGGAAAGAGCCTAAATATTGAAGATCTCCAGTTTCTATTTTTAATTCCTCTCTTATCTCTCTTTTTACCGCATCTTCTGCGGATTCTTTCGGATCTACAAATCCTCCCGGTAAATCCAGTTTTCCCTTGCCCGGTTCTTCGCCTCTTTTGCTTAAGAGTATCTTCTTGTCATACTCCAATATTACGGCAACTGCTGTAGCTATATTTTGATAAAAAGTAAAGGAGCACTCTTTACAATTGAATTTTTTAACACCATCGAAAAGTATGCCTCCCACCCCGCAGGAAGGACAATAGTTAAATGTTTTCATATCCCTAAAATGCCCCACAATATAATACATTCATTTGAGCTTATTCGATACCTTCACCACATCCACCATTTCAGCTACATCATGCACGCGTACGATTGAAACACCTGCCGCAACGCAAAGAGCAACCGTCGCCGCCGTACCGAATATTCTCTCTGATGGCTTCTCTCTGCCGATAAGCTTTCCGATAAAGCTTTTTCGACTTGTCCCTGCCAGAACTCGATAATCAGTAGCGATAAATTTACTGATATTTCTCAAGAGTAAAATGTTATGCTCTAACGTCTTACCGAAGCCGATTCCGGGGTCTATAAAAATCATATTTTTTGCAATGCCGAGATACTCTGCTCGTTTGGCCCGGCCAACCAGATATTCCTTAACCTCACCAACCACATCCTCGTATTTAGGCTCTACCTGCATTGTTGCAGGCGTGCCCTGTATATGCATCAGGACAACCGGCACATTGTGTTTTGCCGCCAGTTCCGCCATCCGCTCATCACTCAAAGCAGTTATATCGTTCAGCATACCCGCCCCTGCCTCCAGGGCGGCTTTTGCAACTTCGACCTTGCAGGTATCAATGCTGATCGGCACACTTATCTTTTCACACAGCGCCTTTATCACAGGAACTACACGCTCTATCTGCTCTTCATCCGAAACCGATGCAGAACCAGGCCGGGTCGATTCGCCGCCTACATCTATTATTGCGGCACCTTCGGCTGCCATTTGCATACCACGCTCGACCGCCCTTTCGAAATCTAAAAACTGACCGCCGTCGCTGAAGGAATCCGGCGTAACATTCAGAACTCCCATCACAACACAACCCGCCGAAAAATCCAGTCTCCCTCTCGGCCACTCAACAACATTATTGCAACAACTTTTCATATTTGCGTTTTCACTTTTCACTTGTTTTGAATCCGATTCCTTTGAGCTTTTTAGCTAAAGTGCTGTTTCCGTCTTCAACAAAAACCTTCGTATTTTGAAATTCTCTGCGGATATGATACTTCTTACGCAACCCGTCAAAATATTCACCTCTTTTCTCCTCAGGCTTCTCAGCAATCCGGCGAAGATGGTTATCATCTTCTCTGATATCATAAATCTTCCGCACAGCATCAAGTAACGCCCTCTGTTCATTACCTGTACTCGGTTCCATTCTCAACTGACGGACAACAGGGTCGGGCAAAAATTCTTCTATACCATACTTTGGGATAAGTCCAAAATGTTCACAAACCGCCTTATAAATCATAATCAAACCTGCAATCTTGCCGTCCAGCGAATAACCGGCAATATGCGGCGTGCCGATATCAACCATTTCCAGTAGTTTCACATCAATATTCGGCTCGTCCTCCCAGACATCAAGCACCACAGCTTTCAACCGCCCCGACTGTACCACCGTTTTCAATGCCTCACTGTCAACCACTCCGCCGCGCGAAGCATTAACAAATACACACCCTTTCTTAAGAGATTTGAAAAAGCCCTCGTCAGCTAAATGATACGTCTTATCTATACCCTCAAACGTCAATGGCGTATGGAACGTAATAAAATCGCAATCATAAAGTTCTTGTAACGGCAGATATTTCCCCTCACCAGTTTGCCTTTGTAAAGGCGGGTCGTTCAGATAAATCCGCATCCCTAAAGCCGCACACTTTTTCGCCACCCTGCTTCCGACATTGCCAACACCTATAATGCCTATCGATTGGCCTTCGAGATTAATATCACATTTCTGAGACGCTTCAAGCAGTCCGGCAATAACATATTCCGCCGCCGAGTTGGCATTCGATCCAGGCGCCGACGTAAAACCGATATTGTTCCCCCGCAGAAAATCAATATCGACATGGTCAAAACCGATAGTGGCTGTAGCTACAAAACGCACCTTGCTGCCGGCCAGCAAATCCGCATTAACCTGTGTAATACTGCGAACCAGAAGAACATCGGCATCACCAACAACACCCGGCGTTATCTCTCGGCCGCCAACAGTGATAACCTCACCGATAGAAGAAAAGCACTCTGCCACAAAAGGAATATTCGCATCTGCAATTATCTTCATTTAATCATCGTACCTTTTTATGGATTTCTCATTTAGTATGCTCAAAAAAATAGTCTTATCGAAAAGTATATTGAATTCAATACGAATAGCAAGAAAACTGTAACATCCATTTAAAACCTTGAAAATATTCACTTGACGAGAAGGCAGTCAATATGATATAAATGTGTTAAGATGTCTTTT
>CBDURK010000165.1:0-6741 GCA_965369645.1 uncultured bacterium
TTGCGCAGAGGTTCGCGGCTGTTGATAGCGATAAAAAAATATCATACTGAACATGGCACTTGGCCTGATAGTCTTAATGCGATAAAATCAGGTGTCCCGGCCGAGGCTTTTATAGACCCGGTTAGTGGAAACGAGTTCGAATACGAAAACCACGGCAAACGCTTTTCATTATTTGGAGAAACGATTAACATCTGGCCGAAATAGATAGAGGTTCCCTAAAGTAATCCGGGACATAATGCCACAGGTAATCAATTAGGAATCTTTGAATTATGAACAATGAGTACACAACAATTAACTGTTTATCGAAACACGATGGCAAAGAAGTAACATTAGCCGGCTGGCTATACAAAGGCCGTTCGAGCGGCAAGGTTCAATTTTTAGTCATTCGGGACGGCACCGGCTTATGCCAGTGTATTGTTGAAAAAAGCAAAGTTCCCGAAGAGCTTTTCTCCCAATTAAAACACCTCGGCCAGGAATCGTCACTGTCTGTCACAGGAACAGTACGGGCCGACGAAAGAAGTATCGGCGGCTACGAATTGGCCGTAACCGACGCCAAAATTATCTCGCCCGCCGATGGCTATCCGATAACGCCGAAATCGCACGGCATTGATTTTCTGCTCAGGCACCGCCACCTGCACTTTCGCTCGCAGCAGCAGTGGTGTATCGGGAAAATTCGCCACACGGTCATCGACGCCATCCGAAGATTTTTCAACGACAATGGTTTTATCCTTATCGATACCCCCATTCTCACCGCCACAGCAGGTGAGGAGCAGCAAACGCTTTTTGAAGTCGATTATTTCGGCTCACCGCTGTTTCTAAGCCAGACCGGCCAGTTGCATCTGGAATCAGCCGCCATGAGTTTCGGAAAGGTCTATTGTTTCGGCCCGACCTTCAGGGCAGAAAAGAGCAAGACACGAAGACATCTTACCGAGTTCTGGATGGTAGAGCCGGAGGTCGCATTCATCGACCTTGACGGCCTGCTCGAATTAGCTGAAAATTTCGTCTCCTTCATCGTCGCACAAGTCCTGAAAAATAACAAAAGCGAACTTGTTGCCCTGGAGGCCGACATCCCCTCACTTGAAAAAATCAAGCCGCCTTTTTACAGATTAACTTACACCGAGTCCGTTGACATACTGACAAGTCAAAAAGCGAGGGACTTTCTCGCCGGGCAATTAAAAGAGCTTCAAAATCAAAAGCAGCAATACGAGACTAAAATCAGCGAGCTTGAAACTCAGCAGGCAGGTAATATGAAGCAGTGGAAGAAAGATAAAATCGCCGCCGAGCTGATCGAATTGCGCACCGCCCTTACCGAGACGAATACGAAAATCCAAAACAATCCCAAACACGCCGCCCTGGCCGCCGAATTTCGATGGGGCAAAGACCTCGGCGGCTCTGACGAAACCATCATTTCACAGATGCACGATAAACCCATCTTCGTAACCCACTACCCGAAAAAGGCCAAAGCCTTTTATATGAAAGCCGACACGACTAACGATAAGGTGGTCCGGAATTTCGATTTACTCGCCCCCGACGGCTTCGGCGAAATCATCGGCGGCTCGATGAGAGAGGACGACCACGACCTACTCATCTCGCGAATCAACGATCAGGGCCTGAACGTTAAAGATTATGATTGGTACCTGGATTTACGAAAATACGGCTCCGTCCCGCACGGCGGCTTCGGCCTCGGCGTCGAAAGAACTATCGCATGGCTAACCGCACAAAAACACATCCGCCAGTGCATCCCATTCCCAAGGATGATGGACAAAGTGTACATCTGACCGCGATGTTTCATAAAGAAAGAAAAGCAGAGAAATCCTACCAATACCTGAAGGAATGAAACGGGGCGTTAGATACGAATATCAAACGCCCCGGTAAGCTCAAATCTAATCTATAGTGATTTTAGAAGCGGTTTCAAAAAAGCTTCTAAGTCAATCGAGCTCGATCTACGGTTCAGTCAGTGAATGATCCTGCAGCCAGTTTTCCTCCAGCAATACCAAATCAGCTTCATCGACCTTGCAGTCCCCATTGAGATCCCCTATCGGGGTTACATAGTCCGGCAGTGACTTGGCTGCCTCGCAACCATCTCTATATACGTTGATCGCGACGGTGTCCGAACCGGTGTATTCACCGTCAAAGGCCTCCAACTGCAAGACATATTCGCCTAATCTTGAGAGGGTAACATTAGTATCATCGGCAGTCGGTGTTTCTATAACAACAGGCCCGCCGGCTAAGTCTATGTGCAGCAGTGGTGCGGCTACATCTTCTCCATTGTAAGATTCGGCCTCTCGGAGACCTGTTGAGGGATTATCCTTGTCATCCCTTAAGATCAGGACGATGGCATTTCCGGGAGCCCAATTTCTCTGGCTGTTGATTTCCATGATAATGCTGGAGATGTCCGGAGTCTGGAATTTGGCGTCCCGCTCGGTCCAGGCCGGAATAGACCATTTCACCTGCGCCGTTGTTACGGCTCTGTCGGTAATATTGTTTGCAACATTCTCAAACGGTGCGGCATCGGGGGCAAGCTCGCCTTCGATGATAAGATTCACTGGGGCCCCGCTGCCTTGTTTGTCAACCTTGTCCACCTCGACTTCTACATACGCATTAGCGACAAGGGAGCCATTTTCCATGGGAACATCCACAAAACGCAGGCCGATAACCTGCTCATCTGTAGCCGGGTCTCCCTCGTCTTCATTAGCCAGCTCCAGATCGCTGCTGCCTATATCCATTCTGCCGTCATCGACATGCTGCTCGGCATCGTCATTGCCGTTGGCGATCTGGATATCAATCACTGCATTGGTGGGTTCACTGACCACCGTCCACTGCGCGGTATAAGCGCCGTTATCGGTAACGGTAACGTCCACAAGCTTTGTCCTGGAACCGTCTTCCAGCCAGGTAACTAAATCGGCTCCGGCGTCCACTATAGGAACCGGGTTGTCCGCAATGAAACTGAAGATAGGACCATAGACCGGATCATTATCACTGCCGGTATAAGAATCGATGGCCCAATAGTACCGCGTTTTTGGTTGAGTTTGCACGACAGCGGAACTCACGCTCTGGTTGCTGACGATCCTCATAGCATCTGGGTCCGTAAATTGTGTCAGTGCCTGCAAATCATCTGTAAAGTAAACATCAACGGATACCGCCTGACCGGGCACAAACGGGTCAGGCAAAGTCCAGCTCAACTCTACGTCGCCTACCGATGCAAGACTGTCATCTGATGGGAATGGCTTAAGAGGATGAACACCCCTTATCGTTAACCTGCCCAGTATCGGATCGGTATCCACTACAATCTCGCCGATTCCGCCATAGGCCTTGATAACTCCAGCGCCAATAGCCCAATTGATATGGTCATTATTTTGCGTCGTATCCGGAAGCACCATGGCACCGCCTAAGAAATCTATGCTGTGTTCGGCAGTCTCAAGATCCAGATGTAAACTTTCCGGGCCAGTCCCTTCGAGGAGGTTCAGCGTTCCGCCTTCCAGCTCGACAAAACCGCTACCGCCCGGCTGCTGACCGACACCAAAGATTTGACTATGTACATTGACGGTTCCACCTTCATAGATTCTCAGGTACCCTTCCCCTCTATAGCCTATATAAAGACGTACCATCGAATCCAGCACGCCGCCGTCATACACCTCTAATACACCGGCATTATCATCAACATCGCCTCCTTGATAACCTAATATGAACCAGTCGTGGGTCTTCAGGACTCCTCCATCGACTATTTTCAATGGGCCGCCGGCCAGATCAATCTGCCACGCTTCGGCTTCCGCAAAATCAACTATGCACTCACTGTCGCCGTTAAAAAAAGCCTTAATACTGGCCGATGGCAGTGTCGAACCTGCCCAATCAGAAGCCTCGCTCCATTTGCCGCTTTTCGACGCCACCCATGTCGTATCCGATTGGGCCTGAATAGCCCCGGCAATACACAAAACAATAGCTGCACACAATATAATTCGAGTTCTCATTACACGTCCTCCTGCTAAAAAAAGTTTCAATAACAACGATGTTGCTTTAACGACATATCAAAACACCTTTGTCCGCAAAGACCACTGCAGAGTATGGATAAACACTGCCTCCTCAGGCTGTAAAACTCCTTCTCATAAGGGGAAACTGTAAATTTTCATCAACCCGGAAAACCAAAATATCATAACTTTCCTTAGTTATTTATACCAAATCAGCCATATCCTCGTCAAGGTATATTATTCGAAATCCACAAAGCTATTGCAGCCGTCCGCAACAGAAATTAAGTTTTGAAAAAGCTCCTATAAAAAACATTGGCACAATCGCCGATTTTCTTATACAGTGTTTTCTAAATCCGCATGATTGTTTAATGTTCTCCCCTAAGCCGGGAGTAGTTTGAATATTTTTTTCAGGAGGTGAATTATGAGAAAGTCAATTTTTGGTTCGATAACTCCAATGCTCTCGGTACTGGTACTTATGACAGTTGCCTTTGCTTCTCTGGCTGCTGCATCCGGCTCCGGCTCTCCACTGGGTAGTGAGCGTGCCCGGGCCGCCAAATCGGACAATGACGGCAAGCTCCGCATCATTGCCTTCGGTGCCCACCCGGACGACTGCGAGATTAAGGCCGGAGGCGTCGCTGCTATGTGGGCCGCTCAGGGCCATCATGTAAAATTCGTCTCGACGACCAATGGTGACATCGGCCACTGGAAAATGGCCGGCGGGCCTTTGGCCAAACGCCGGACCGAAGAAGTAAAAAAGGCGGCTAAGATATTGGGAATCACCACAGAAGTCCTGGACAACCACGATGGCGAGATTATGCCCACACTCGAAAACCGCAAGCATTTTGTAAGGCTCATCCGCGAATGGAAGGCCGATATCGTGCTGAGCCATCGTACCAACGACTACCATCCGGACCACCGTTACACAGGTGTGCTCGTCCAGGATGCCGCCTATATGGTAATCGTCCCGTTCATCTGCCCTGATGTCCCGCACTTAAAGACCAATCCAGTTTTCCTGTACTTCTCCGACCGCTTCCAGAAACCCAATCTCTTTGAGCCCAGCCTGGTCGTTGCCATTGACGACGTCATCGAGAAAAAGCTCGATGCTATGGTCGTTCTCGAATCGCAGTTTGTCGAAGGCGGCGTTTCCGGCAACGAGTCAATGGTCCCCAAAAACGATAGAGAGCGGGCCGCCGCTCACCGCAGGGTTCGCCAGAGCTTTCGCCGCCGCTTTGAATCTACCGCCAATAAGTATCGCGACAAACTGATTGAGATGTACGGGCAAAAGAAGGGCAAAAAAGTACGCTATGCCGAGGCATTCGAAGTCTGTGAATACGGTCGCCGGCCAAACGAAAATGACCTGAAAACGAAGCTCTTCCCTTTCTTCGGAAAATAAAGCTTTAAACCCGACAAAACAAGTAGGGGCAACCTCATGTGGTTGCCCCTATAAATAACCGAGCAATTTATTGCGAGGTTCTTCATAGCTGTATTTCAATTTCTACTTTGGCAAAGTAAATACGAAACTGCTTCCTTCCCCAACTTTTGATTCGACCCAGATTTTTCCATCATATAACTCGACAATTTTCTTAGCCACAGTAAGTCCTATACCACTGCCTGCAAAGTAGGAAGAGGATGGAAATCTCTGGAATATCTTAAAGATTTTTTCGAAGTGCTTTTTTTCGATACCAGGTCCGTTATCAGCGATACTGAATTTCCAGAAGCTGTCCTGTTCGATGCACCCGATTTTGATCCAGCCCTGTGGCTTGTCCATGTACTTTATGGCGTTATTGAACAGATTTTGAAATATCTGCATTATGTGCAATTCTTCACACTCAATTACAGGCAGTTCGTTTTCGATTGTAACTGTAATGTTTTCCGGCACGACGACCATATTTATAATTTCCGGGACAAAGTTATTGAGATTGACCTGTATTCGTTTTCCATTTGTCTGGCCGGCTCTCGAATATTGAAGGGCACTTTCTATCAGGTTATACATTCGCTCGACGCGTTTCAGAAGCAAATCCATTTGATTATTGGCCTGGTCACCAAGCTTGTCGGCACAATTGGATAATATCCAGTTGGCTAAGGCCTCAATCCCGCGGAGCGACCCTTTCAAATCTTGCAATACTATGGATACAATTTCTGTTTGATCATTGTTAATATTGTCCAATTTTCTTAGGAACTCATCTTGGTTGAGTTCGATCTGTTTGTACTCCTTAATAACACTATCCGAGTTCATCATTAATCCCTTTTCAACATTTACAATTCATATCGCTAAAATCGCTGCTATTGTCGGGACATCGACGAAAGGTTATCGTGCCGTGGATATTTGTCTCTTGCCGATGTTCCCTTACGGTATAAGAAAATTTGATTTAGGCAAAAAGCCCTATAATCAATTGAGCGCTACAAGTGCAATAATAATTGTCCCTAAGAACACAACAATCAGCCCAATGATTAGCTCAACACGGTTCATAGTTGTTCCCCACAATTACTCCGCACTGTCTCACCGAGGTCTAAAGTGAATCTCCTCAACCAAAAGTAGGGATTTCAGGGTAAAATGCCTGAAGGCATTGCTTTTTGAAAAAGACCATTCATCTCCACCCAAACGTTAGTGCATTCTGCTTTATTTCCTAAATAAACGTAACTATCCATAAAGATACAATCGGTGTGCTGATGGTAGCAGCTTTATCCTTTTTTTGTAATTTTGAGCATAAACGAACCATGAATTGAGGAAATGCCTATACGAATACAAGGAATATCCACCTTTTGACAAGGTTGT
>CBDURK010000166.1:0-6734 GCA_965369645.1 uncultured bacterium
TAAGCCCCTTTTTCCATCGGTTATTACAGAGAGTACACTATCCAAAGAAGTGTTCGCCACGCGGAACATCGAACGTTTTGATTTGTAATAAGATATGAGACTTGTATATGAGTCCGTTGATTTCTGCACTTGCTATTTGTTGGAAGTCCGGCTACAATGCAAACTCGAATATTTGGAAGTAAATATATTATTTTTGGAGTTGGACAATGATTAAAGTTCTTATTACAGACAAGCTTGCACAGGAAGGAATTGACTTGCTTAATTCGACGGAAGGTGTTGAGGCTGTCGTCAAAACTGGTATAAGCGAAGATGAATTAGTTGGAATTATCGGCGAATACGATGGCTTAATCATCCGAAGTGGTACGAAAGTTACTGCAAAAGTTCTGAGTAATCCCGGCAAATTAAAGGCTATCGCCAGAGCGGGAGTCGGCGTGGATAATATCGATGTTCCTGAGGCTACAAGAAAAGGTATTCTTGTCATGAATACGCCTGGGGGAAATACTCTCAGTGCCGCAGAACATACGATGGCATTAATACTTGCGATGAGCCGAAACGTTGTGCCGGCCTGCGTCAGCTTAAAAGCCGGGGCCTGGGACAGAAAAAAATATATGGGCAACCAGTTGAACAACAAGATACTCGGCCTGATAGGATTGGGCAGGATAGGTATGGCTGTGGCGGAAATGGCAAAAGGTTTCAATATGAAAATATTGGGCTTTGATCCGTTGGCTGCACCTCCTGATGCCGTAACTAAAGGGATTGAAATCAGTGATAACCTGGAACGAATCTTCACCGAAGCCGACTTTATCAGCGTTCACGTGCCGAGGAATGAGCAGACGTTGAATATGATTGGCGCAGAACAGATACAAAAAATGAAACCCACAGTCCGGTTAGTCAACTGCGCACGTGGAGGTATTATTAACGAAGATGCACTTTATGATGCCCTTGCCGCCAAACGTATCGCCGGTGCCGCTCTCGATGTTTATCCGAAAGAGCCGCCCGAGAATACACGTTTTGCCGAGTCTGAGAATTGCGTTGTTACGCCGCATTTAGGTGCCAGTACCAGCGAAGCTCAAATCGAAGTTGCTCTCGAAGCTGCTCGAATCATCGTCGATGCTATCAAAGGCGGTCCGGTCAAGAACGCTCTTAATGCACCATCTACTACAGGAACCGTGCCGCCAATAGTGGGCCAGTATGCGGAACTTGCCCGTCGAATCGGGACAGTTATCAGCACGATTGGGCCTGGACAAATCAAATCTATTGAGGTGCAGTACCGCGGCTCTATTGCCGAAATGGCGGTCGAACAGGCCACTCTTAATTTTGCGATAGGTTTATTGCAGAAACACTTTGAAATGCCGTTGAATATGGTCAACACTCCGGTTTTGGCTAAGGAACGCGGCATAAGCATAGACGAAACGAAAAATACAGAGGCTAAAGATGTCGCTTCAAGTTTTAGCGCCAAAGTCGTTACGGATAAGGTCACGCGAACGGTGACCGGTTCAGTCTTCGGGGGAACGCTTTTGCGGATTATTGAAATCGACGGGTTTAATATAGAAATGACTCCGCGTGGGGCGGTTCTGGTTATATTTAACGACGACAAGCCCGGCGTCATTGGTTCGGTTGGCATGCTTTGCGGCAGGCATAATATCAACATCTGTACTATGGGCGTTGGACAAAAGCCGGATGAGCAGCAAGCTATTCTCGCCGTTAGTCTTGACAAGGAACCAGACTCAAAAGCGATTGAAGAACTCGGAAAACTTGAGTTTGTGAATGAGATGTATGTTTGCACACTGGACTAATTCTTCTCTCTTTCGCTAAAGCTGCGATGGACAAGCGATACTTGATGTTCGAACGGAGTTTTCGATTTGACTGAACAGTTAATAATAAGTGTCAGTGGAATGAGGGGTATCGTAGGGGAAAACCTTACTGATTCTGTGGCTACTGATTACGGCCGTGCGTTCGGAACTTTCTTAAAAGAAAGCTGCACGGAACAAAAGAGGAAACTTTCAGTTTCTATAGGGAGGGATTCACGGCTCAGCGGCAAACAGCTTTTGTCCGCCGTTGCAGAAGGATTGTGTAGTGTTGGAATTGACGTGATTGATTTGGGGATTGTAACTACGCCGAGCGTAGGGATTATGTTAAGGGAGCTTGGCTGTGTAGGCGGTGTGGTTATAACAGCTTCGCATAATCCGGGCCAATATAATGGCATCAAGCTGCTGCTTGGCAACGGTGTTGCTCCACCGAGCAATGCTGCAAAACAAATCAGGCAATATTATTTCGACAAACATTTTGGAGTAGATTCATCCGATTGCGGCAAAATAACATTTAGCGAGCAGACCGATATCACTCACATCAACAAAGTGTTAGCAATAATTGACAGAGGCACAATCGCCGCAAATAAATTCAAAGTTATTCTGGATAGCGTCAACGGTGCGGGCGGGCGGATAACCAAAATATTGTTAGCCGAGCTTGGCTGTGAAGTTGTTGCGATAAACGATGAGCCTACCGGCTTGTTTGCTCACGCACCTGAACCGATTGCCGAGAACCTAAAGGGCCTTTGTGAAATAGTAACGACCGAAGGAGCTGACATCGGTTTTGCTCAGGACCCGGACGCCGACAGATTGGCAATTGTTGACGAGAACGGAACCTATATCGGCGAAGAATATTCACTTGCTTTGTCTGCAAAATATATTTTCAGCAAAAAAACTGGGAAAGCGGCTACGAACCTTTCGACTTCGAGAATGATTGATGACGTCGCAGAAAAGGCAGGCGGCCGGGTTATACGCACTGCCGTAGGTGAGGCTCATGTAGCCGCGGCTATGTTCGAGCACGATTGTATCATCGGGGGAGAGGGGAACGGGGGTGTGATTGATTTGCGGGTTGGCCCGATCAGAGACAGTCTTGTGGGTATTGCTCTTGTCCTGCAATTGATGGCTGAAACGGGAAAAACGATAAGCCAATTGGTCGATGAGATTGGCGGCTATTATATGAAAAAAGATAAATTCACAGCAGATACTTTACAGGCGCAACAAATCTTTAATTTAGCAAAGAAGGCCTTCGATGATGCAAATCTCGATACTACCGACGGATATAGATTCGATTTTGACGGTGGCTGGTTGCATCTGAGGGCCAGTAATACCGAACCTGTCATAAGAATCATTGTTGAGGCAATAGACCAGCGTATTGCCAAACAATATATAGATACAGTTTTGAAGATACGCAGGGAAGTGTTGGGCTAATATACTCATGGGCAACAACAAGCAAATAATTGCCGGCAGGCAAATAAAATCTGTCACTTACCTTGGTATTGTGATAAATGTTGCCCTGACAGTCGTTAAGGTTTTTATAGGTTTGTTATCGGGTTCGCTGGCACTCTTAGCCGACGGCATACATTCACTTTCTGATATTGCCACTGATGCTGTTGTGCTATTGGGTTTGCGTTTGAGTTCGAAAGAACCTGACCAGCACCACCCCTACGGACATGGGCGAGCGGAAACTTTCTCCGCCGCTCTGGTTGCGTTGATCTTAATTGTAGTTGGTGGGGGAATGATTTACTATGCCACTATGGCTATCGCCAGAGATGAAATTACCACCCCTCGGATCGGAGTTCTCATAGCTGCAATATTTTCAATTGCCGCAAAAGAATGGCTCTATAGAGTCACACAAAAAGCCGCAATTCGCTCTAATAGCCCTGCACTTTACGCTAATGCCTGGCATCACCGCAGTGATGCTTTCAGTTCGATAGCGGTTGTGATAGGATTCATCTCACTAAAATTCGGCTTTGGTCATGGCGACCAGACAGCAGCGGCGGCTGTTGGCCTTATGATAATTTTTGTTGGTGTTCGTATAATCGGCGATTGTATGCGAGAGCTGGCAGAAAGCGCTATCGATACGGATACAATCGAACATATCAAAAAAATAATCAACTCCGATTCTTCGATACAACATTGGCACAAGCTGCGGACTCGCACGGTCGGCAGAGAAATTTTTATAGACCTGCATATCCTTGTTGACCCTGAGTTGAATATTGCCGCAGCCCACGAAATCGCTGAGACCCTGGAGAATGCTCTGCATAAGGAGATATCTCGTCCGGTGAACATCACAGTACACATTGAGCCGGATACGCCGGAGCTAAGAAAATAACCTCAGCAGTTCTTGCCTTTCCAATTCCACCATTTTAACAACTCCGAGTCATGCTTGGTGTTTGAGGCGTAGTACACCGCACAGCGCAGCACGTACAACATACATCTGTCAACCGGAGCCGCCTTAAAATCGACAAGTTTTTGATAAAGTTTCTCGGGTTTCTTTCCTTTGAGCTGACCAACAGAGCTAATACCGATATTTCGCATTTCCTGGGCGATTTTTTTACCCACACCGGGAATTTGTTCCAGGTCTTTTGTGGATATTTGTTTCATAGAATCGTCCCTTAACCGGCCGGTTTTAGCAGCAGCCACAATAGCATACTTTCCCTCAGATTTCATACCTTTTGGACAGCCCTTATGCAATCAGGCAGTTTCTCGTCCGGGTAATGTCTTTGCATTGACGCTGCGACGAGCCCCACGAACATCGGCTGTGGTTTGAGCGGTCTTGAAGTCAGGCAGGGATGGGCCTGAGTACCCATAAAAAACGGGTGCTCAGGAAGTTCGAGTATCTGCATAATCGGATGATTGGGTGCTTTTCCGGAAAATACAAGGCCGCTCTGCTCCAGTTGTTCGATATAGCGAGGATCAACTTCGTAACGGTGTCTGAATCGCATTCTAACCGAATTTACCTTGCCAAAAAGCTCCCAGGCTAATGTCTGAGCTTTTATTTCTATATCCTTTCCGCCAAGACGCATATTTCCACCCAGACCCTCTATCTTTTTCTGCTCCGGCAGTATATCGATTACAGGCTCCAGGCAACCCGGCTCAATCTCGGTGCTGTTGGCCCCCGTCAGAGAGCAAACGTTACGTGCAAATTCTATAACAGCCATTTGAAAACCGAAGCATAATCCGAGATAGGGAATGTTATTTTCTCTGGCATATTTTATGCAGGTGATTTTTCCTTCGGCGCCTCTGGTTCCGAAGCCGCCGGGAACAATAATTCCATCAACATCGGCCAGGTTTTCAGCGGCGTTTTCATCGGTGATCGAGGTCGTTTCAATCCATTTTATTTTAACGTCGGCTGCCAAAGCAATACCAGCGTGTTCGAGGGCATTGATTATCGAGGCATAGCTGTCTCGGACGGACGTATATTTGCCGGTGATACCGATAGTGATCTGTCGCTTGGCGGAGCCGATTCTGTCCGTGAAATCGCACCATTTTGCCCAGGCCTTGCGTTCCTGGCGGAGTTTGATTCTATCGTCTATTTTTAGCAGTCTTGCGACCTCGAAATCCATACCGACCTCTCTGAGCATGGCCGGTATCATATATATACTGGCCGAATCCGGCAGACTTATGACCCTTTCAAACGGAACATTACTATAAACGCTTATTTTCTGCCGTACCTTCTTCGTGGTCGGATTTGTTGCTCTACAGGCAATAATATGCGGCTGAATACCTAACTGCATAAGCTGTTTGATCCCAAGCTGTGCCGCTTTTGATTTTTGCTCGCCGAGTGTTTGAGGCTCTAATATATAGGTCAGGGCAACGAAGCAACAGCTATTGGGCCCTTCCTCGTATGCCAGCTCGCGCATCGCCTCGATATAATAGGCATTTTCCAAATCGCCGACGGTCCCCCCAATTTCCACGAAGACGATATCGGCCTCGGATTCCATCGCCAATTGACGCAGTTTCATTTTAACCTCGCCGGTAACATGAGGAATCATCTGGACGTCCCTGCCGAGATAGTCGCCATGGCGTTCCTTGTTGAGGATGGAGCTGAATATCTGCCCGCTCGTAGTGAAATTCGCCTTGCTTAAATCCTGGTCGAGCATCCTCTCGTAAGTGCCCAAATCCATATCGCATTCCATACCGTCATCGAGCACAAACACCTCTCCGTGTCGAAATGGATTCAGCGTGCCGGAGTCAATATTCAAATAACCTTCGAGCTTGATAGGAGCGACTTTAAGGCCTTTGTCCTGCATCAGCTTGGCAAGGCAGGATGAAAATATCCCCTTACCCAGGCCGCTCATAACAGTACCCATCACAAAACAATAGCGGACCTTCCCTTTTTTATAGCCTTCCGGCATAGGTGAGAAAAATTCACTCTCAGTCGAAGTATCACTGACAGAAGCCAATAATCCATTATCTTTTGACATAAATTCCACCTTTTATTTTACATTTTGCTTGAGGCTTCACGGCTCGCATTGTACCGGGTAACAAATTCTGCATATTGCTCCGGCGTATCTATTCCATCGCAGGTGTGCTCGACCTTGCCGACAAGTATTTTGTAGCTGTTTTCAATTACCCGCAACTGTTCGAGCTTTTCGATTTTTTCCAGTGGAGTCTGTGGCAATTTTGTAATTTTCAGCAAAAATTCCTTTCTATAAGCATATATGCCAAGATGCCGCTGATACTGGCGGATGTTTCCCACGCCGGATTGGTCCCTGTCATAAGGAATAGGCAATCGCGAAAAATAAATTGCCCTGCCAATTTCGTGTTGCGTGTTGTCATTCCTGCGAAAGCAGGAATCCATTTTTTCTTTCTCGCAATACGCATCACGCACGACACACGACGATATTATAACCTTAACAATATTAGGGTCGGCAACCTGCTCAGCAGTCTGAAAATCAGCACAAAGCGTAGCCATCGGATAAT
>CBDURK010000167.1:0-6687 GCA_965369645.1 uncultured bacterium
GCCGACTCATTTTGGCGATATAGGCGGGGAGTGGGACAGAGAATTGGGGACAGTGGTTGAGCCCTGGCGGTTGAGTATCTGGCGATGGAAGTATGACAGGAGAAATAAGGAACTTATACTGTCATCGCGTGGAACGTTTTTCCGTGTTATCCTGCTGCCGGAGAATCCTACGCCGGAAGTTGTTATTTCAGAAAAGCTTTGGCAATTGAAGCAGAAGGGTGATACTTTTATAGTAGGTCAAAGCCCAACAATTAAACCATAGAGGTACAAAATTATGGATTTTGAAGATGATCAAAAGACCGATTTGGTTCGAGAGACCATAGTTAGAGGCCGTCGAATAATGATGGCAAACCGGTTTGTTTTAGGAGGATTGGTGTGGGGGACGGTCTGCTTAGGCGTTTGGCTTGTGCTTTGTTTTATGGACAACCTTTTGCATTTTCCGCCCGGATTACGCCTTGCGATTGTTTTGGGCTGGGTGGGTTTGATTATATTTGAATTCTGGAAGAATATACTGTCACCGATTTTGCGGCTTGAAGGGCTTGAGGGAACAGCATTACTTCTGGAGCGTGAACATAATGTGCCGGAAAATATGCTGATTAACGCCCTTTATTTTGAGTCTCGCGAATTTAGTTCAGGAGAGAAACCATTTGCCGAGCGAACAATAGGGACTGCCATTTCTTTAATGTCAACGGCAGACCTGAAAAAACTGTGGGATAAGGCGAGAATAAGGAAATGGCTGATAGCGTTTTTGATTATTATGCTTTTGTGGATGATATATGGTATCGGTCAGAGCCGTTATGTGGTTAACGCTTTTGCGAGGTTCATGCGACCTTTATCTGATGTGCCTCCGGCAGGTTCGGTGGTACTGAGAGTTACGCCAGGCAGCGACGTGACGATTGCAGAGGCTGATGATTTGATTGTGTCGGTTGTGGTTAAAAGCAGGGGGGGGAATGGAGAGTTGAGGAGTTATCCGGAGATTGTCTGGATGGATGGTGTGGACTCTATAAGTAGTGAAAAGGATAAAGGTAAAAGTGCAACCATGCAGGCAGAGGGCGGTAAAAAGGGAGTGTTCAACTATACTTTTTCAGCGGTTGACAGGCCGTTTGCTTTTAGGGTGTTTGCGGCGGATACTTACAGCTCCAGTATAAAGGTAATGGTCGATACAGTACCGAGAATAAAAGAATCCCAGTTTCATGTTTCACCTCCTGCTTATACGGGTCTGAGACAAGTCAGCAGTATAGGCCCGCCGGAGACACTCTCTGGGCTGGTCGATTCGCAGGTGGTTGTGGATGTGAAGCTGGACAAGCAGGCTGAAGGATTGTGGTGGAAGACACCGGATAAAACGATTGAGTTTAAAAATGTTGACGGTGTCTGGCGTGCGGAAACGGAGTTAAAAAGGGCTGGCTCCTATCAAATCGAGGTCAAAGGGCCGGAAAGTGACAGGCGTATTACAATTGCTTCGGGGGCTGTGCTGCTGCAACAAGACAGTGTTCCGGAAGTTGAATTTGTGGATACCGAGCAAAATCTTACCGTAACTCCGGGAGAAAGGCTGAAGTTTGACGTACAAGCAAGCGACGATTTTGGAATCGGCCAGATATATGTGACACTCGGACAGATGCGGGCGAACAGCCCGGTGGAAACAATAAAGCAGTGGAAATACGAAGGACCGCCGGGAAGGAAGGAGCAGGTGGCTGAAAGTTTTCGCCTGTCGGTTGATGCCAGCGTGTTCAAGCCAGGTTCGGTCTATGTTCTGCAGGCGTTCGGTGAGGATTTCAGCCCAATGAAGCACCTGGGTCAATCGCAGCCGGTAACAATTCAGGTCAAATCATTAGATGAACTGACGATTTCGACTGATGACCCACAGGGTTCAGCTTTTGCGGCGCTGAACAAGGCCATTGAGGCCCAGCAGACGGCCCTGGGTGTAACGGGAAATGTGTTGGCGAATCTGGATGATGTAATTGATAAAAGCAAGAAAGAAGCGGAAAACATCGCGAGCCTGCAGAGGCATCAAGGCGAATTGAACAAAAAGCAGAAACTTGTGGGTAATTTTATGACTGAGGCCTGGGACGTATCATCACTTCCGCGGCCGAGGTTCGTGAATAAACTTGTTGAATTCAGAGATGGTGAGCATTCCCGGATAATGGAGAAAATAGGAGCGATTGTTGAAGCCGAATCAAAGGCTAAAGCCGTCCGGCTGGCTGATAAGTCCGATGTCTCTCGTTCACTTGGGTCAGTGGAAAAACTTCAAGCCTATCTGCTCGAACAGCTCATATCGCTAAAAGGTATTGTTGCCAAACAGAGCCAGAGAGAAACAGAAAAGGCGGCGGCGGAAATTTTAGGAGAAAGTACCGAGTCGCTTGATATGAGTGTAGAAGAATCGCTTAAAGAAATGGCTAAAGAACTGGATGATTTCATCAAGAAACAAAAAAAGATCATGCAGGAAAGAGGAATGATCATGGATAAGCCACCGGAAGATTTCAGTGCAGAGGATGAGGACAAGCTGGAAGAGCTTGCGATGGACCAATCCAAGCTGGCGGAGATTTTGTCGGATGTAGTGAACGATTTTACAAATCTGGATTTGCTGGATTTCGGAGACGACGCAATGGTTGAGGCGATGAAAAGTCTCTACGAGGAAGCCGAGGAGCTTGCCGAACAAGCCATGGAAGCGGCAGATATGCGACAAGAGCGGGTGGACGCCCATCGACTGGAAACCGAAGAGGTGGAGATGGCCGAGGAGTTGATGATAAACTGTGAGGCGACGCTTGGTTTCCATGACAATATACAGTTTGTCGCGGAAATTCCCGAGGATGAGCAGTTGTTTGCGCCTTTAGCAGAGCTGCCATCGGAACTCGAAGATCTTTTGTCTGATTTGATTACAAAGGAAGAAGAGATGCGGCCGGAGGTGGAAGATATCGGCAGCTATCTTAATTCACTGGATCATACGGCAGGGCCGGTTGCCGACGGTACGATAAGCAGTACCAGTGCGAAAGGCAAAACCGGCGACCAGAGGCCGGAGGATAATGTCATTCAGGGTCGCAGTGGAGCCGGACGTACCGGTATGTCCGATGGCCAGTTGGTAGAGCCAGTAGCCAAGGCACTTTCTGATAATGAGTACGGTTTGCGGGAACGAGCATCGAACACACCTCTGGAAAGCGGACAGGTCAAGGATGAGGACACGAAGGCCCAGACGGGAGGGACAGGGCTTGGCAAAGGCAGTGACAGTTCTACTATGTTCGGGGTAGGGGGTAAGCTGCCTCCGAGTGTATTGGATAAGATGAAAGCTACAGAGGAAAAGCAACTCAATATCCGTCAGTCAACACAGGAGCTTGTGCTCAAGCTCGAAGGTCACAATCTGCCGACAATGGGACTTAAACAATCCATTCAGGCGATGAAAGGGGTTGAAGAGTCTATAAATACTCGCAGCGGAGTTGGTATCCGAGGAGCTTACGATGAAGTTGTCAACTCGTTAAAGAAATCACACCGGGCGTTAGGCAGACAAATTGCGTTGCAATACAGCGGTGAAAAAGCAACGGGCAAGAAGCTGAACGATATGCTTTCCGAGCAGCAACAGAATCGTTTTAAGGGTTATGAGCATATGATAAGTGCCTATTTTGAGGCGTTGGCACAGGGCAAAGATGACGGACAGAATAAGTAATAAAGGGACATTTTGGACGTAGTTACAGTATGCTGAAAGTAGAGTCATTAAAAGTATGGATAATATGGTTGCTGTGTGCAGCGGCGATAGTTTTATTTCTCTGCAATGTCGTGCGGACTGCAGAAAGTGGAAGGTCTGTTCCGTGGCATCTTGAAGATGCGGCGTTTCGAATTCGCATTGAAAAAGATCCAGCTTACTCGCAGGGGCCCGATGTTCACCTGTCCGATTCGAAAAAATCAAAAGACAAGAGACAATGGAATGGCTCATACTACAGACTCAATGGAAAGGTCTATAAAAAAGGCATCACTTTGTCATGTCCCGGGAAGGCTACTTACAAACATCAGAAGGAACATAGGCGTTTTGTAGCATTGGCCGGGCTTAGTAGCAGGGCCGATCCAAATATGTCTGTCAGGCTTGAGGTTTTTGCGGACAAAAGGAGAATTTACAGATCCGAGCCAATAACCAAGTATATGCTGCCGATTGAAATTAATGTTGGTCTTCCATCGACAGCGAAGAACATCAAATTGGCAACAACGGGTTCCGATATGAAAGGCAAGCGGCGTCTAAGTCTGGTTGACGCAGGTTTTCTTGTGAGAGGGAAAAATCCTGATGTCTCTTATGCTAAGCTCTATATGCCCGGATATGATGCGAGGGATTACGAATCGGTCGTTTTTACTTCTATAGGCCAGCAAGTTCCCAGCCGGATTTTTCAGGCTCAACAGGATGAGCCGATGGAAATTCTTTTCGACAACTCCCGCGGAAGTACAATTTATTTCGTTTATCTTGTGCTCAAAGATAAATATAAACCTGCACTCTCAAGATGGGAACCCAAAGCGGGAGTTACTTTAGAGACAAGATATACGACGAAGAATTATTCTGAGTGTAAGAAACTGTCGGGGTTATTGAAAGTGTGGAATAATACCGCCAAGCCTGTGGACAAGACTCTGGTTGATAATATTCACCATTCGTTTCCAATTCATCAATTACCAGATTTGAAAGGTGACAAACCTCGCCTGGCGTTATATCGGTATGAGGGTTTCTTCCGGATTGAGAAGGCCGGTCAGTATATCTTCGCTACGGCTTCAAATTGGGCTTCGCATCTGCTCGTCGATGGCAAGCTGGTTATAAGCTGGCCCGGCGAACATAGTTATCGCTCAGGTATCAGGGGGCAAAAACAGGGTAAGGTTTCTCTGGAAGCAGGAGTACATAAGCTGGAATATCTGAACTACAGTCCGTGGGGAAAGATGTTTACACTGGCCGCATGGCAAAAGCCAAAGGAAAAATTAGGTCTTATGGCCAGAGACGATTTCCTGCCTGTTGAACGCTTTGTGGCTACGGCGATTGGATATAAAGAACTGACTAAAGACGGCGGCAGCTTTAAATGGCAGGCAATTGATGATTGGCGGCTGGACCAGGGCAAAGAGGCTATGGTTCGGATGCGTTTTGATGTGATGGAAGCAAAGCAAGACGGTTATTATTCATACAGGTGGAAATTCGACGATGGGAAAATCGAAACCGGTGTAAGTGTCGAGCATGTTTTTTTACGACCTCGGATGCGAACAGTAACGCTTGAGGTGCTCAAAGGGGATAATGTTGTTGCAGAGGTGAAACAGAAAATCAATGTTCATATTATATCGGATAAAATCCAGCTTGAGCCGGGGAACAAACAAGCTTTTGAAAGAGCTGTATCCGAAAGTGACTTTAACAAGCTGCTGATAGGTGATATTGTCGATTTATATGCTTTTGCTGACGGTCTTGATCGTCAACAGTGGAGGCAACGGACAGTGGCAGCTTTAATGAATAGGATGGATGAGCTTGTGTCGAAAACGCAGCATTGGAATTTCTGCCTTGGGTTGGGTCAGTACCTGCGTTCGGCTCCCATCAGGCAATATGAACAGGCGTTGACACTTTTTAGTCGTCTTTCGGAAAAATCAGCAGGTAATACATCGGTTTATCAAGGTGCGGCGGTATCTCAGGCTGAATTGTTGGTGCAGTGTTTTGGAAAGGCTCAAGAGGCGTTAAAGATTTTAAGTCAGCTTGAAAAGAGGAGGAAGTTAGACAAAAAAATAGTTACTCGATTCAGAACAACCCAGGCAGAAGCTCTGATTGCTCTGGAGCAGGTTGAACAGGTAAGGGAAATACTTCAAAATCTGCAGGCAGCGAATAGTAACAAGCAGCAGGTTAAGGATGTTGGGATGCTGCGCCATGCGAGGCAGTTGGCGGACAGCACCGATGATCCGGAGCAGCTTGATTACGCGATGGAGAATATCGAGAAAATAATTGCCGAAGACCCAGTAAAGTTACTTATGCCGAATTTGAATCTGATAAAGCTGGACGTGCATTTGGCAAGGAAAGAATACTTAATCGCTTTTTATTTAGCTGAGCGACGGAATAAGCTCGAATTAAGTAACTACTATCGATCACAGATGCTCGTGCGGCAGGTAAAGGCACTCTGTGGTATCGAGGCCGTAGAGCAGGCCAAGGCTATTTACGAGACCATGACGTCAAACTATCCCTACAGCCCGGCGGTGGCGGAGGCGAAGAAGGCTATTGTTGAGACAGTTGTTGCAGGGCAAAAACGATAGCCAGTATCGGCGTAATTTCAAATTTTACAATCCGAGTCTATAGCGTCCACGGTTTTCTATATTTGTAGTGCAGTAGCTTATTAGCGTCTCTATTATTAATGGCACGCTCTTTCTTTGGGTCCCATTCGATTCGAGATTTTGTAGCCAAAGCTATGTTAGCCAGGTGAGCAAAGGTTGTTGAGCGGTGGCCTGTTTCCATATCACAATTGGTTTTCTTGCGGGTCTTCATGCAATCAAGGAAGTTTCGAATATGCTGTACGGTAAGGTCGCCGTCTATTCGTTTGCTTTCGAACGGTTCGATATCTGAGCCGCTATTCTGAAATTGTCCTGCTCTTGAAGGGGCGATTTTATAGCCTGCTTCTCCACTTGTGCCGGCGTAAAGGTTTCCGAGCGTGCCCCGGAACTCTACCTCTCCATCTATTAAGGCTGGGCCTCCGTTAGCTTCAT
>CBDURK010000168.1:0-6681 GCA_965369645.1 uncultured bacterium
TTGTGTAGCCGTCTTTGTCGGAGTCGTTGTTTCTGTCGGCGGGGTTGCTGGGGTTGAATCCGTGTCGTTTTTCCCAGTTGTCGGGCATGCCGTCTTTGTCGGTATCTTTCGGTGGTTTGGCGGATTTCAGCTCGGGCCAGGCTCCGACTTCTTCTTCATCATTTATGATTTTTCCGGTTCGGTTTTTTACGCTCTTTACAATTCGGATGTCCACTGCATCACGTTTGGGCAGGCTCGCACCGCAGTCGGCAAGAATACGCTTATAAGCCGTTATTGCTTTATCAGTTTTGACCGGCGGGACGGGTATCGGGCTTGACTGCTTATATGCGTTTATGTCTTGACGCGAAAAATTGTCGAAAGTTACCAGTGACCAGGGGTTGTCGGGAACGCTGCCGTTCATGGAGTTTCCGCTGAAGTATGCGCTTGCGGTTTTTGTGCTTTCGGAGAAGGCGAGGCTTCCACTTGAATTTGCGCCGGTTTTGTAATAGTTGGCGACGAAGTTCATTTTGGTAACGCTGTTTGCCTTATTCGAGCCGTCGGCGTTATAGCCTGCGGCCCGGCCGGCCCAGTTGTAAATTACATTATTTCTGAAATCGAAGATGAAGCCCTCCGGGTCTATGCTGCGGTCGTTATAATTTCCCGGGCGGGGGAGCCTGGCGTGATGATGGGCGTAGAGATTATGATGAAAGGTATATCCGTTGCCGTAGCCGCCCCGGATTAGAGAGCCATAGCCGTGAGCGCCTTTATGGTGAGATGAATCGTTGAGGCTTTCTGAAATGATGCACCACTGGACGGTGACATTGCCTAATTTATCCCTTGCCGAGGCGGAAAGCGTTTCATCTACGGACCAGCTTGCCGAGCAGTGATCTACGATGATATTTTGGCCGGACGATACCGAAAGGGCGTCACTCTCGGAGCCTGCGTTATCTCCGGGCCTGCACCGAATATAGCGGACGATAACATGGTCGGCTGATATAGAGAAGGCGTGGTCTTTTAGGCATATACCGTGGCCGGGAGCGGTTTGGCCTGCAATGGTGATGTAGGGCTTTCTAACAGATAAATTTGATTTCAGGGCTATAGTGCCGGATACGCGAAATATTACCGTTCTTGGGCCGTCGGATTCTACTGCCTCGCGCAAACTGCCCGGTCCGCTGTCATTAAGATTTGTGACGAAAAGGACCTTGCCGCCGCGACCTCCGATTGAGAGGGCACCGAATCCTTCGGCTCCGGGGAAAGCGGGCATTGAAACGGCTGTTTGCGAGATGAACAAGGTCGTAATGAGAGCAACTAATGTACGGTGCATAATATATTTTTCCGGTTAATTATATTGGGAACCTCTATTTCAGTGACTCCAGTTATTACTATGATAATACAAAAAGTTGGGTGACAAAACAAGCCTTTGAATCAGAAAGCGGTTTTTAGAGAATCATGTCTTGATTTTTAACATCAAGAATGCTATATTTTTTTTATGTGTACAGTTCATGCAGTACCTGTAATTCTGCTGTGTAGAAGCGGCTTGAAATCAATGAGCCTCAAAAATACCGCCGAAGGTGTGTACTTATGAACAATACAGGTGAGGCATATCAACGTTGGATCGTGTTTATATTCGCAGCGATAATGTTATTGCCTGTTGCACGTGTCCGGTCGGATACTATTGACGACAAAGAAGATGGACAAATGCTTCGGATTCCTTTGACACTTTCCAAAGACGATGACAGTAAGGGACAAGGCTGGAAAGTCCTCCAATTTAAGAACAGGTTGCCGAACAAGGTGTTCTGTGATGAAAAAGGCCTTCATATCAAAGTGCAATGCTCGGCGAACCTCCTTGTCTATGGGCTTGATAAGCAAACAGATGTTAATAGTGTCGTTTTGGAGGGCGCAGTTACCGGCTTGCCTCGGATTCCGGAAGGAAAAAAGCAGGGCGATAAGAAGGCCGATGATTTTGCGATTCGGTTCGGGTTGGTCATAGCTGGAAAGAAAAGACTTAATCGAATAGAGAAGCTCTTTGCTACCGAATTGGTAAAGCATTTGTTTGGACAGGCGCCGAAATCGCAGGGTCTCGACCATGTATTATTTTTAAATTTGGCAAACGACCCGCCACCCAAGTGGAAAGAACGAATTCATCCCATCGGCAAAGGGCTGCTTCGGGAGCAGATAGCCTGCGTAAAGGGGACATCCGGAGATTTTACCATAAAAGCAGAATTTCAAAAGCCTTGCGAGGTATTGGCTTTGTGCATTATTTGTGATGGTGACCACACGAAATCCGAATTTCAGGTGACCATCAAAGATATTCGGTTAAATCCTAAAAGGAGAAAAGAACAATGACACTTACCAGAAGAGAAGTATTGGGAGCGGTTGGTATTGCGGCTGGTTCATGTGCTCTTTCTTCCTGTGCGATGGAAGGGATGGGCTCTTTTCAAGGTGGAACCGGCAAGCGTGTTTTTCCCTGGAGATACGCCGAATTGGATCCGGATATAACCGCGCACAGGGCATACTCAAATTTCGATAAAGGCCACTGTATGTATGCCACTTTTCAATCAGTGACATCTCAGTTGGCCGACAAATACGGTGAACCCTACAGGTCCTTTCCCGTTGATATGATGATATACGGTGCCGGCGGGGTGGGTGGCTGGGGTTCGCTTTGTGGCGCAATCAACGGTCCTGCTGCTCTTTTCGGTCTGTTTGTAAAAAAAGAGGAGGAACTAAAACAGCTTGTCGATGAGTTGTTCCTGTGGTATCAACAAAATGAACTGCCCCAGTATGTTCCCCAAAAACCGGACCTTAATATCAAAATCGCGAAGTCTGTTTCCCGTTCTGTTCTCTGCCACATCTCTTGTACCAGATGGTGCAAAGTTTCAGGCCACAAGACTTTCACTAAGCCACAAAAGGAACGATGTAAACGTCTGAGCGCCGACACTGCGAAAAAGACAGTCGAAATATTGAATGCTCATTTTGCTTCTCGATTTTCAGCCTCTCGAAAGCATGATGAAAAGACAAAGCAGTGCATGTCATGCCATACGAAAGGCAGTGAATTGCAGAACACCCGCGGCAAGATGGAGTGTAACAGTTGCCACTCTCCTTTAGCCGATGACCACGGATTAATATAGGGATGAACAATCAGTCGAAATATGACAGCATGTTTCTTTTCGAAAAATTACTTATTAGGAGAGATTCCGATGTTAAGGAAACATATAAACAGACGCCGGTTTCTTACGGCAACTGCAAAAGCCGCTGCAATTACAATTGTCCCGAGACAGGTTCTGGGAGGACAGGGTCATACTTCAGCCAGTGAGAAACTCAATATCGCCGGCATTGGTATTGGCGGTATGGGCGGGAGTAATCTGCGGCAGCTTGAGAGTGAAAATATTGTGGCCTTGTGCGATGTGGACCATGAGTACGCGGCAAAAACATTCAAACGGTATCCAAAAGCAAAAATATATACTGATTTCAGGAAGATGCTGGATAAGCAGAAAGACATTGATGCTGTTATGATTGCCACCCCGGATCATACTCATGCGGTTATCAGTATGGAAGCTATGCGAAGGAAAAAGCACGTTTATTGCCAGAAGCCGCTGACACACGATGTTTACGAATCACGCATGTTAGCCAAAGCGGCGCGAGAGAATTCCGTTACTACGCAGATGGGAATACAGGGACATTCGGGCGAGGGGATTCGCCTGATTTCCGAGTGGATTTCCGATGGAGCTATTGGTGAGATTCACCAGGTTGACGCATGGTGCAGTTTATCCTATTATCCGTTTGGTCATGCGTATTGGAGTTCGAAGTGGAACCGGCGCCCGAAGGATACGCCGCCTGTCCCCTCTACGCTGGATTGGGACCTTTGGCTTGGACCGGCACCTGAGCGGCCTTATCATCCGGCGTACCATCCGGGTGTCTGGCGCTGCTGGTGGGATTTTGGCTGTGGAATGATGGGTGACCGCGGGGCCCATACTTTGGATCCTGTTGTTTCGGCGCTGAAGCTGGGGCATCCGAGGAGTGTGGAGGCGACATCGCTGGATTTGAATCCGGATACACATCCGCTGGCATCTATTGTAACCTATCAATTTGGGGCCAGGGGCGATTTGCCTCCGGTTAAGCTGACATGGTATGAGGGTGTTCGCCCGCCCCGGCCGAAGGAGCTGGAAGACGGCAGGCGTATGGGGCATTCCGAAGGTGGTGCATTGTTCAAAGGAAGTAAAGGCAAGATCGTTGCCGGTGTTTATGGGGAAGACCCGCGTCTGATACCTGAAAGTAGAATGAAAGCTTATAAGATGCCCGAAAAGACCATCCCAAGAGTGAAAGGTTCGCATGAGCAGGACTGGGTTCGTGCCTGCAAGGCCGGGAGGCAGGCGGGGGCGGATTTCGAGTATTCCGGGCATCTGACGGAAATATGCCTGCTTGGAAATGTAGCAAAGCGGGTTGATGCAAGAATCGAATGGGACCCGGACAATATGAAAGTAACAAATTTACCAGAGGCCAATAAGTATATCCGGACTCGATATCGGAAAGGCTGGAGTTTGTAAAAAAAAAATTCCGGCAATATTAGGTTTGCAAGATGGGAAAAAGTAGCGTTCTAAAAATCTTTTTATTTCTTCTGTTGGTTGCTTGTGCAGCCAATGGATTTGTCCACGATAGCTGCCTGGGAGCCGTCTTTGAAATTTATCCTGCGACTGTTGACTCTCAGGATGAATTTGAAACTGTTGCAAATTCTCTAAAACCAGGCGATGAATTGATTTTACATGGGGGGCTCTATTGCCAAAGTTCCCGCCGGGCTGTTACAGCTAAAGGTTCAGCCGCAAAATCTATCGTTATCCGAGCGGCAACTGGGGAAACACCGCTGCTTACCCGTCCTGCTGATAACATAGACAAATATAATAACATCGAGTTTATCGATTGCTCATACCTGATTGTTCGTGGGATACGGTTTCGAGGAGGCAACTCAGGAGTACGATTTATTCGGGGACATCATATTACGTTTGAAGAATGTGAAATCTTTCAGACCGGCAACAATGCTCTGACAATGAACAGCGGAGACTGTGATTCCTTTATTATCAGAAAAAATCACATTCATCATACCGGCCTGAGCATGTCACGCCACACAGAAGGAGAAGGAATGTATATCGGTTGTCACGATGGCTCATGTGTTACAACCAATTCGCTGTTTGAAGGAAATTATATTCACCACCTGCGCGGTACGAGCAACGGTGGAAACGACGGCATTGAAATAAAGTTCGGCTCTTACGCGAACATTGTCCGTGATAATGTCATTCACGACACCAATATATCTAAACAATATCCGGGCATCTTCGTATATGGCGGCGGTAAAGGTATTAATATCGTCGAGGGTAACGTCATTTGGAATGCCGGAGAAGGTATCCAGGTGGTATCCGACGCTATTGTTCGAAATAACATCGTGCTGAATTGTTCCATGACCGGTATTACCGCCGCTCCACATGCCGCAGTGCCTTATGTAAGTAATGTTCAGATTGTTAATAACACAATCGTTAATCATCCGAAAGGTGTCCTGATTCGATGGAACAATGCACGTGACATGGTCTTCGCGAATAATGCAATCTATTGTCCCGGGGCCACTGCCGTTGAAGCGCAGGGAGCCGAAAATGCCGCTTTCGGTGCTAACTTTGTTCAGGGCCGCTTAAAGGGCGTAAAGATTGACGGCTTTGGATTTTGTAATGGCGGGACTGTTTACAACGCTTTTGCCGGGCCTGAGAAAAAGAACTATTGGCCGAAACCTGACTCGGTGCTGATTAAAAAGGGAGTTTCTGATTTTGCTCCAGAGCTGGATTTTAATCATACTCCAAGGAAAACACCTTTTGATGTCGGTGCTTATGAATCTGAAGGAAATATGGAGAATCCCGGCTGGCATATACAAATGGGAATTAAAGGTAATCGCTGAATCGAGATGTAAAGATTATGACCGGAGATGAGAAAATGAAGGAGTTGCCAAAAACACGACGTGACTTTATGAAAACCACCGCGGCAGGGGCTGCAGGAATCATTCTTGCAAAATCAAAGATACTCTCGGCGCAGGCATCAGGCGCTATAAGGATTGAAGAACCTTTTCACGGAGCGGTATTAAATCGAAGGCATGGGAAGCAGGTCAGTGGAGGTTTGGAAATCAAGGTATCGGGACAGGCCCCCCCCGGCGGGGTGGTTATTGTGAACGGTTCTGCTGCGCAACGGGACGGCGCGAAATTTGCCTCGGAAATTATTCTCCGCCAAAAGCAGACGGAAATCGTTGCGGTCTGTGAGAATAATTTCGGCAGGGGCGAGCATCGCGTGCAGGTAATTTGGGACAGGCGTTCGGAGCCCCGTTATAGATTCTCGATTGATGATAACAGCTTCTTTTTGCGAGATATCGCAAAGAATAATTACGCCTCACTGTTCGACTGCTTTTATCTGAAGAATCTTCGGGAGCTCCATTCGAAATACGGCACACGTTTTGCGCTTAACATCTATTATACAACCGAAGATGGATTTGAATTGCCCCAGTTCCCGGACCGTTACAAAGGCCAGTGGCAGGACAATTCCGACTGGCTCAAGCTTGCCTTTCATGCATACGCAAATAAGCCTGACCGTCCTTACCAGAACGCTTCGACGTCGAAGTTGATGGCTGATTTTGACAAAGTGGCCGAACAGATAATTCGCTTTGCTTCTGAGCAG